>JACZXL010000031.1 GCA_022571635.1 Planctomycetota bacterium | reverse complement strand
AGGGCGGCCGGGACGGCATCGGCCTCACGACCGACGGCTCGATCGTGGCCTGGGGAAGGAACACCGACGGCCAACTCAACGTGCCGGCGCCGAACACGGACTTCGTGGCCGTCGCGGCGGGCGGCTTGCACAGTCTCGGCCTCAAGACCGACGGCTCGATCGTGGCCTGGGGAAGGAACGTCGAAGGCCAACTCGACGTGCCGGCGCCGAACACGGACTTCGTGGCCGTCGCGGGGGGCGCCGTGCACAGTCTCGGCCTCAAGACCGACGGCTCGATCGTGGCCTGGGGATCCAACCTCTCCGGCCAACTCAACGTGCCGGCGCCGAACACGGACTTCGTGGCCGTCGCGGGGGGCAATAACCACAGTCTCGGCCTGAAGGGGACACCACCGCCGCCCACCGGCGCATGCTGCATCGGCAACGGCTGCGTGACGACAAACGAGGCGGAATGCACGGCAGCCGGCGGAATCTACCAGGGTCATGACACAACTTGCGCGAAAGCGGACTGCCCCGCCCCCTGCCCCGCCGACTTCGACGACAGCGGCGACGTCGGCGTGAAGGATCTGCTTCTCTTGCTGGGTGCCTGGGGCCCCTGCCCGGGCCCGCTCCAATTGGTGTACTCGCATGAGTTCGTCAATGGGGTCACCTACTGTCCTGGCGACCCCCAGTACGATGACTGGCTGAGCTACCGTGCGTCGCTCCCAACTTCGGGCGTTATGAGCATTACCGTCAGCGGCACGCAGGATCCGACAGGGCGACCTTGCAATGATCCCATCGTCGCTCAACAGATCGCGGATGCAATGCGTAATCAAACGACTTTAACCGTGGACTGTGGCGGTTTCACTTGGAGGGTCGGTATCGCCTGCCAGGAGGGCTGTGGCCTGCCCGACAACGATCTGGTGCTCTCTGTTGGGGGTGAGACCTGTAGTTGTGTCGCTACGTACCTCTTACGTCCCGGCGTCGGCAATGAGAACTGGGGCGGGATCACCGGTAGCTCCTGTTTCTCTCCCACCCAGACCATGACGGTCACCATCGACTAACCGCGTAACCGACCCTCGCCGAGTTGTTCCAACCATCACACCCCCGGCCTTCACCGGCCGGGGGTTTCTTGCTTCGCTCGACGGCAACGGCAACGTCGGCGTGTCCGATCTCCTCGCCCTCCTCGCCAACTGGGGGCCGTGTGGCCGATCTGCATTCACGGCTGCACACCTACTACGCAAGTCGGTAATGCGCGCCATCCTTTGTCAGTGTCGCAATTGTGCGCAAAGAAAACCCCGCGTGAAGCGGGGTGCGAAAGCGGGGCGGACGGGACTCGAACCCGCAACCACCGGATCGACAGTCCGGGACTCTATCCAATTGAGCTACCGCCCCGAGGGGGTCCAAATGGACGCCGATACTTTATCACCATCGGCTAGTTGGTCAAGAAACCTCATTTCGCGTCGATCCAGTTCGTGGAAGATGCGGTCTGCACCACCAGCGGGACCCGCAACTCCATGGCCGACTCCATCCGCAGTCGGACAAGAGCCTGGACCTTCGCGTCTTGCTCGGCTGGGGCCTCGAACACCAGCTCATCATGGATTTGCAGCAGCATCCGCACCTTGGGAAACGCCTCCGGCAGTCGGCGATACAGGTCGATCATCGCCAGCTTGATCAGATCAGCGGCGCTGCCCTGCACAACACTGTTGATCGCCATGCGTTCACCCAATGCGCGCTGCTGCGGGTTACTCGCGTCGATCTGTGGAATGGCGCGACGGCGCTTGCGCATCGTTTCGACGTAGCCGTGCGTTCGCGCCATATCCACGCATTGTTGAAGGAACGCATCGATGCCCGCGAATCGCGATTTGTAGCCGTTGATGATCTCAGCCGCCTCCTCGATTGACACTTCGCCCCCGAGTCGTCTTGATAATCCGAACGGCGTGATGCCGTAGACGATCCCGAAGTTGATCATCTTGGCGGAATCGCGCTGCCTGGCGGTAACGTCTTTCGGATTGACGCCGAATACATCCGCAGCGACGGTGGTATGAATGTCCTCGCCGCGCTCAAAAGCCGCGATCAACGTTTCGTCCTCCGACAGATGGGCGAGGAGCCGCAATTCGATCTGCGAATAGTCCGCGCTGACAAGCACATTTCCGGGGGCGGCGACGAACGCGCGACGAATCTCCCGCCCCACTTCCGTGCGAATCGGAATGTTCTGCAGGTTTGGATTGGATGAACTGAGCCGACCGGTGGCGGCGACGGTTTGATTGAACGAGGCATGAACGCGCCCGGTCTCGGGGCTGATCGCCTCTTTCAACGCAACCAAATAGGTGTTTACGAGCTTGGTCAGTTGCCGATAGGCAACAATCAGTTGCGGGACATCGCTCTCTACATCAGGGTCGGCCGAGAGTTTCTCCAACACCTCTTGATCCGTAGACGGGCCGGTCTTGCCTCGCTTGATTACTTTCAGGCCGAGCCCGGGTGGATCAGAGCCAGCCTTATTGAACAAGGCTACGGCGACTTGCTTGGGTGAATCGGGGTTGAATGGATGCGGCGCCGCGTCGCTGATCTGTTGCCGCAATTCGTCGATGCGCTCGACCAAGTGCTCTCGCTGGCGATCCAATTCATCCGGGTCAATACGAATGCCGTTCCACTCCAGCTCCGCGAGCACTTCTACCAACGGCATCTCCAGATCATCGAACAATGCCTGCAGATTCATTGCCTCAAGCTTCGGCGCGAGCACGTTGTGCAGTCGCAGCGTGATATCCGCATCCTCGGCTGCATATGGGACCGCTTGCTCCAACGGAACCGTGTCGAAGGTTCGCTGCTTCTTTCCCGAACCGATGAGATCGGTGATCGGTGTACACACGTAATCAAGCAGCGCCAAAGCCAACACATCCATCTTGTGGCTGGAGCGTGAAGCGTCGATGACATAACTGGCGATCATTGTGTCAAATGATGCGCCCGCCAGGCGAATGCCGTGACGCCGCAAGATGTTCATATCGAACTTGAGGTTGTGGCCGATCTTCTTGACCGAGGCGTCTTCGAGCAATGGCCGCAGATGCTTCACGACCGTCTCGGTATCAAGATGTTTGTGCGGCTCGGGTGATCGCGTGGGAATGTACACGCCGGTGCCGGGCTCGATGGAGATTGATACGCCGCACAGGTTGGCGCTGCGCGTCGACAGGCTATCGGTCTCCGTGTCAATCGCGAATACGCCGGCCTTTTCGGCGCGCTTTAGTAACGAATCGAGCTGCTGGGTTGTTGTAATTGATTCGTATTGACCACTGGGCGTGCTTGGCGCGGCAGCGCTTGGTGCGCCAAACAGTTGCTCGTCAAAGCCAACGGCCGGCTCAGCTTTGGCGAGAGCGCCCCCACTGCTCGCGACTAAGCGTTGCAGATCGGTTTGGTGGCGATTGAATCCCAGTTCGCGAAACAGGGCGCCGAGTCGATCGACCGCTATCTTAGCTGGATCGTTTTGAGCGGTGCTGAGTTCCAACGCAATATCCAGATCGTCTTTGAGACTGACCAGGGCCGTACTCAACGCCAGTATTTCGCGCGAGGCCTCGAGGTTCTCGCGGCGCTTGCCTTTGATCTCATCGAGATGTAGGAGCAGTTCGTCGAGGGAGCCGTATCGAAGGATGAGTTGCGCCGCCGTCTTGGGGCCGATCCCCGGAACGCCCGGCACGTTGTCGGTTGGATCGCCCATCAGGGCAAGAATGTCGCGCACATTCTCGGGCTTCACGCCTTCGGTCTTGAAAACAACATCAGGCGTAACGAGTTCGTCCTTGTGGATATCAAACAATTCAACGCGATCGGTGATGAGCTGCGACAGGTCCTTGTCGCGTGAGATGATGCGAATGTTGAGGTCTTTGTGCTCGCGCGGAAGTTGTTTGACGAGCGTGGCGATGACATCGTCCGCTTCGACGCCTTCCATGCCGAGCACCGGCACGTTCATGAGATCAAGGATTTCCAAACAGCGCTGGACCTGCGGGTGAAAATCGTCCGGCGCCGGATCGCGATTGGCTTTGTACTCAGGGTACAGCTCGGAACGGAACGATTCTCGATCGCCGCTGACGTCGATGACCACAGCCAGGTAATCGGGCTTGTAGTCGCGGAGCAGTTTGAGCAGGATGCCGACGAAACCGAAGGTCAGGTTGGTCGGCTCCTGCGTGACGGGGCTGGTCATGCCGGAGCGAATGGCGTGATAGGCGCGAAAGAACTGGGCATGGCCGTCGATGAGGTAGAGGGTCTTGGGTTGAGATTGTCCGGTGGCCATATTCCGGGGGCATGTTATCGCGCTCAGGCGTGTTGGGCGCGCCGGTGGCACGGGCATCTTGCCCGTGCGCTAGCAGCCTTCATCAAACGAACAGGCGAGACGCCCATTCCACCAGGACTTATGCTGCAACCTCTGCCCGCGGGTATACACCCGCGGCTATCAGTTTTTCGCTTCCATCGTGATGTGTATTCCTCAGTCACTCCCAGCTGCGGATGAATATCCGCAGGCGTTGTGCGCATCATCGCGCTTCTAGCCACATTCGGGACATTCTCGCGAATCATCCACGCCAAGATCATGCCCGCAACCCGGACAACGATGCAGCTTCCATGCGGCGCCACACTCCGGACAGACCGTGCAGCTATCCTCTGCGACCGGTAGCTTCGCCAAGTCGTACCCACAAGACCCGCATCGGCCATTGGCGACGATCCAAGCGCACTGCAACCGCAGACCAATCACTCTGATCATTCGCAACCCAACAATTGACAGCGGCACAGAGATGAGAGTGAAGACCCAGTTCGCCCATGTGGGAAACTTAACGCCGAGGATCATAAGAGCAACCACTCCAAAAGCGCAGATCAGACTGACGGTCGGAAACAGAAGCATCTTGGCGGTCCGGGCGCTCATTACAGGCCGGTTCTTGGCTTTCGCCCGCCATTGCCTGGTGATCTGATCTCCCGACGGCATCTTCTTGATATCGCGCAGCTCAATCTCGTTTCCCCGAACGTCAACACTTCGCACCCCGCGCGGCCAGATCACCCATTCGATGAGCCTGAACAGTGAGATGTAGAGCCCCATGAATCCGATGAACAGCACTAGACCAGCCGCGAGGAAAACCAGCAGAAACCAGTCGGGGCGAATGATGCTGACCGCCACGATGACGCCCGCACTGGTAGCCACGAGCACCGCGACAAACAGAAGACGTTTGGTCGATCGCTTCATCGCCGATAGTTTACATTGGGCGCCGCTGATAGCGAGTCCGGGGAAGCCGCCCGCGGGTATACACCCGCGGCTATCAGTTTGTCGCTTTCATCGTGAAGAGTTGTCCTCAGTTACTCCCAGCTGCGGATGAATATCCACAGGCGTTGTGTCCGTCATCACGTTTGCGCTGCATGTAGCGGCGCGTTTGGGAAACGCCGCTGAAGAAAAGCCACACCAGCGCTGCGTAGATGATCGTGTTGACGGCAAACCCCGGCCAGATGGGGCGAAGGGGTAGCGCTCGCCATGTTGAGACGCGCAGTGGTGATGTTGACACGGTAAACCGCTCGGGACTCAATTCAATGCCGTCGTCGATTTCCCCTTCGCTGCCGGCGGCAAGAACCTCACCGGCGTCTGTTGTGTAGGCCAGCTCATGCGCTGAAGTACTGCAATAAAGGGCCCGCATGGGCCAGCCCGTCCGTTCCCAGGAGCTCACCGCTGGGCGCTGTCCGAACGGGGACCCGGAGTCGATAACCACCGGCAATGCGTACCGCTCGCCCCAGGTCTCGCGGGTTCGGCCGAACGCTCGCTGAATGCATTGCACTTGCTGATAGTCGGCGCTCAGTTCCTGAATCGTGATTTCGGCAGGCCGTAAGGCGATCGGAACAGCGACGACGCACCCCCAGGCGACGGCAACATTGATGATCGCGCCGAGAAACAGGAACAACACCATACGGTACGTTGCGCGCTTCATCGAACCGTCAGTCTAGGTCGGCGCACCACATTCCGGGCAAACTCTGTGATCGGCGTGGCGAAGGTCGTAGCCGCAGCGTCGACAAACCCCACGCCAGCGGCGGATGAGATGCCGCAACCCGATCGGCAGCGACGCGAGGACGAACCAGGCCGATCCATAGAACAAGCAATCAACGACGAAACCTACCAACAACGGTTGCAGCGGGAGAAGTCGATCGGGCGCATCCGGCCACAACGTTTGGAGCTTGATCGCGCCGGTCGTCGTCACCGTCATCGGATTCGAGGCCAGAAACCAGTTACCCCCGCTGGTAGCGAACGTCGTGGAATAGAGCGCCAGCATCGGCCAGCCACGGACCTGGTCCATTCTTTGGGTTTGAGGATCGATCGAGTCGAAGCGGCGGCGAAGAAGATTACTCCATCGCGGCACACCCTCATCCGCCAGCACCTCCGGATCGATCACCGCTAGCCAAACCGAGCGATCTGCGTTCGTCCTCAGAGGCCTTGAATCGAGTTGCAGTGCGCCCGGCGCTATATGCAACGTGACTAACCAAACGGTCGAATCCGCTTCGCACCAGACTTGCCGACTGGAGACGATCCAGCCATCCAATCCTGCGGTCTTGTGTAGTTCTGGCTGAGCGAAGCACGCCAGCACCCACGCCACCGCAATCGTGGTGATCGCGCCCAAACAAAGACAAACCATGATACGACCGCCACAGCACTTCATAGGTCCAGTAGTCTAGGGCGTCGCGCCACATTCCGGGCAAACGAGGTGATCAGCGTGGCGGAGGTCGTAGCCGCAGCTTGGGCACATTCCACGCTTGTCGCGAACGAAGCTCCGTAGCTTCACCGGCGCGTAGCAGAGCGCCCAGAGGATCACGGCGTAGAAGATCGTGTTGATCGCAAGCCCACGCCAGATGACGTGAAGTGGCAGAGCGGGATTCCCTAGGTACCAATCTTCTACGCTTGTGGGAGTGCGCTGTAGTCGTAACGCATAGCGTGGCTCAAAGTCGGCGAAAATCGAGGCGGGCAGGCCTTGATCGTACCCGACCAAAACGCTTCCCGCACCAGGTAGCGCAGGCCCCGCATCTTCGTCGCTTCTCGCAATCCAAAATAGAGTTTGAAGGGGCCATCCACGCCCATCGACGATCGTGGTGCCCCGTCGATAGTTGGGCCTCAATTCATGCGGCGCTATGTTCCAAGAATTGAATCGCTTCGAAATTGCGGTGGCGGTGAGTTTCGATCGCCCCTCGGGGTTGTAGAAAAAAGAAGGAGCGAGGCATTGATTTGATAAGAGGCGTCGCGCGCCGGGGCGATTGAGCTGCCAAACCTGCCACACGTACCAGTCGTGGTCGATTGCCTCTCCGCCCACTGCTATCTGAACAAGCTTGCTTTGAGTGGGATCGATCGTCAGCCACGCTGCACACCCCCACGCCACGGCAACGTTGATGATTGCGCCGAGGAGGAGGAAGAACACGATGCAGAGTGTTGCGCGCTTCATTGATCCATCAGTCTAGGGCGTCGCACCACATTCCGGGCAAACGAGGTGATCAGCGTGGCGGAGGTCGTAGCCGCATTTGATGCAGCGGCCGCGCTTCCGGCGGATGACGCGGCGCATAGCAAACGGGCCGAGTGTTAGCAACCACAGAATCGCAGCGTAGAAGACTGTGTTGATCGCGAAGCCGGGCCAGATGGGGCGAAGCGGTACGATCCGTGATTGATCCACTCTCGAGGGTTTGGGTGGAGGAAGAAGAATGGCCCAATCGGATTGCTCAATCGTGATGCCCGATAGATTCAAGCGCATACCCCCGGACATGGAAAGCGCGGGCCACCCGGTTGCTCGGGCAGTGACGAGGTATGCCGCGTCTCTGCTGCGATTCAAGTCCTCCTCACTGAGGTATTGCGCCGCCCAATAAGGGATTACAGCATCCAGATCAGGAACACTTTGCACACCATATGTAGCACGGAATCGATTGGAGAATTCGTATCGCTTCGAAGTCGTTGTGCCAGCAAGCATCGCCATCTGATTGGCCAGCCGCGAAGGTCGATCAGATGCTGGCTCGACGAAGCCGACCGGGCGAGAGTAATCGGCTGGCGCGACACCAATGACCCACGCCACTGCGACGTTGACGACCGCGCCGAGGAGGAGGAACAACATGATACGGATCGTTACGCACTTCATAGTAGGATGAACATCTGCGAGCGACTCCGCGGGTTGCCACCCGCGGCTAGTTTGCTTCTTTTGCTGCTTTCGCTTCTTGCGCTGCCTTCGCTTCTTTCGCGGTTTTTGCTTGTTCGTGCAGGTCGCGCATTGCCTCGACATACGCTTCGCTTGGCTCGCGGTCACGGCGGGCCATCATGCTCTTGGCGGTATCGAGGAACTTCTCGAAGCGAAACATCTGCTCGCCTCGATCAGTCAACCACGCGAAACGGCGCACGACCATGGGCGGGGCCGCCGTCGTCGCGATCATCGCGCCGGTGCCGATCAATGTCCCGGTCATGAGGCGGGTGTTGATCGAAAGCTTGACGTGATCGCCGACGATCGCGCCGATGAAGGTCATCCCGGTCTTATGAACGGGGCCTTTGGGATCGAGTCGCATCGCCACCTCGCCGTAGGTATTGAGCAGGTTCGAGTTGGTGGTTCCGGCCCCGAAGTTGACCCATTTGCCGACCCACGAGTCGCCGAGGTGGCCGTCGTGGCTCTTGTTGGAATAGCCCTGGAAGATGGCGCCGCCGACTTCGCCGCCGATCTTGCACACCGGGCCGATGACGGTGTTGGGCTTGATCAGGGCGTGGTCAATGATCGTTGAATCGCGACCGATCGAGCTGGGCCCGCAGATCACCGCGCCGGGGCGAACGACGGCCCGCTCGTGAATCGCAATCGGTCCATGCTCAGCATCGAGGACGACATTGGGATAGAGCGTGGCGGAATCGTGCACCGCCACCGGATGCGGCCCGATGACGGTCGCCTCCTCCGAGGGAACGCGGGCGTCGACCATGCGCACGTGCAGCAGGTCATGCGTGATCGTCTTGTTGATAACGGACAACACGTCCCAGGGATATTTGTAAAGCAGGCGTTTGCCGATGGCGCGCCATGCGACCCGCTCATGAAGCTGCCGTGTCGTCAGGAAGTATTCAGCATCCGCCCGGCGCAGCATGGCGGCGACGACATGGCCGGTGGCTTCCTCGGTGGCGGCCTCACCGATCTGGAGCTTCAAGTCCGGGTCGGGCATGGCCCAGCGCCCGTTGACGCAGTAGAAGACCTCTTCATCGGGCAGGCGATTGACCGGGGCATTGGCGCGCTCGGTGAGCAGGGATTTGAGGTGATCGGGCACCCAATAGCCGGCAAGGGACTTGGGCCGATGGGCCGCAAGCCGGCCGGCCGTGGTCAACATGCCTGTTCGCACCTCGAAGGACGCGCGGAGGTCGGTCATGGGGCCGAGCTGCCCCAGTCCGTCGTCAAAGATGATCATGCGCGGCATGAGAGAACCTTAGCTCGGAGAATGCACTGCTGAGACATCCCCAACGCAGTTACTCAGAACTTCCTCTGTGCCAGGCCTCTGTGCCCTCTGCGCCTCTGTAGTGAGTCTTCTCAAGAAGGCCTGACGTATGGATAGTTTAGACATTTCGACATTTCGACGTTTCGACGTTTCGACGTTTCGACGTTTCGACGTTTCGACGTTTCGACGTTTCGACGTTTCGACGTTTCGACGTTTTCTTTCGATTCCACCCGGACCTTCCTCACTCGATCCCGATGGAATCGGGACGTTCGTCAGGACCGGCTTCCTGTTTCTATCCGTGTCCATCTGTGTTCATCTGTGGCTGCTCCCCCTCTGTATTCTCTGTGCCTCTGTGGTGATGAATAATCCGGGTTAGCGAGTTTGCGAACGGTTGTGAAGCAGTCATCATCGCCACGCCACGCCGCCGCCGCGAATGGTGCCGGAGTGAAACTGCCACAGCGGCATGAGCCGCACGAACATCCACCCCAGTGGTACGCCCAACAGCCCCGAATAGATCGCCCCGAAGAAGCGGCGCACGATTTCGGCCAGCAGCGTGGTATCGGCCCAATAGGGAAGTCCATCGGGATACCACGAGCGGACAACGTAGATGGTGACGATGACGGTGGACGCGGTCAGGGCAAAGAGGATCGTCATCGCGCCGATGGCCAGCGGGCGGCGGCGAAAGACGGTGGTGCGGACTTGCAAGACCAGCAGTCCGCCTGCGACATAGCCCAAGGTGTGGGGGCCGATGAGGTGAAGCGTCTCGTTCGCGTCCAGCGACAGATCGGATGAGAGGTCAAGCAGCAGACCGAGGATCAAGCAGCTCCACAGCGCGGTGATGCGCGGAGCGGAGAGGGCGACGAACGTCGCGAGGGCCGCACACACGCTCGGCTTGACGTCCCGTATGTGAATCGCGTCGATCAAGCTGGTCTCGAAGATCAGCGCGATCAACCCGAGAATGGCGAACACGTGCCATCTCACGACTCGCCATCCTCATCCAGCTCGTCGAGCTGCTCGATCTTCAATGTCACCGCGTCGAGATCAGCGGCGAGATAACGCGGTTCGACCACGACCACGTCACGCAGCGGGTCGTCGTCTTGGTGATCGACCGACTTCACGTACCCGACGATCATTCCCTGAGCACTATCCGGCCAGGAGAGATCGGCGAGCCGCACCAGATCGCCGGGTCTCACGTCACGGGCCCGTTCGATCTCTCCGCTGAGCGTTCCGTTGCCCAGCGGCTTCAGGTGGACGCGAGGGGCGTCGGAGATCGGAGCCGTCGGATCGTCGGGCGAAAGGATGATCCCGATGACCCATTGAGCGGCGCGATCGGTGATCGGCAGCAGCCGACTGCTGAGGAGTCGGACGTCGTTGGTGACGCGCCCGATCAGATGCACGCCGCGATAGACCGCGATCGTATCAGGGGTAACGCCCTGGCGCGTGCCGGCTCTGAGTCTGACCGGTCCACCGCCACGTCCGGGACTTCGGCCGGTGATGTGGGCGTAAACGGGCGTGATCGTGCCGCCGCGATGGAAGCGTTGGGCATCCTGGAGCTCGCTGATCTCCTGTTCCAGGGCCTCGACTCTGAGTTGGGCTGCGCGGTACAGCGCATGCACCTCGTCGCGGTCCTCGATGATCCGTTGCACGTGTTCAGGCTCGACGCTGAGCGGGTCGGGGGCGGGTCGAAACCAGGTGCGAATCTTCGTGCCGGCATACTCGAACGGCTCCAGCGGCACGTTGACCACGGCGGCGAGATCGGAAGTCCACGGCCGCAGCCATCGGTTCGGCACGATGGTCAGGACGCCGATGAAGGCAATCGCGACGAGGAACGCTCGCTTTGACGGGGCAATCTTCCTGGCCATTTCCGGGACCGGTACTGGTGCTCACCACGGGCGTAGAAGACGCGGGCCACGGCGGCTTGGGAACGATCGAGAGAGCCTCCAACCACCTACAGCTAGTCGAGATCCGACTCCATCGTCGACTTCCATTCCTCGAGATTCTCCAGGTAGATGCTGGTGCCTCGGGCCACCGCCGTCAGCGGATCATCGGCGACCACCGCATCGATCCCGGTCGCATTGGACAGAATCACGTCCATGCCGCGTAGCAACGCCCCCCCTCCAACCAGCGTGATGCCGTTGTCAACAAGATCGGCGGCGAGCTCCGGCTCGGCTCGCTCCAGCGTGCGCATCACCGTCTCGATGATCGCCCCGACCGGCTCTTGAAGCGCCTCGCGAACTTCCTCGCTCGTCACGACCGTCTTGCGCGGCAGACCCGAGACGTTGTCCCGGCCTCTCACGTCCATCGACTTCTGTTCGCCCACCGGCGCCGCCGAGCCGATCTCAATCTTGATGCGCTCCGCTGTCTGCTCACCGATCGTGAGGTTGTAGGTCTTTTTCATGTGGCTGATGATCGCCTCATCCATGTCGTCGCCGGCCACACGAACCGATTCGCACGATGCGATGTCCGCAAGCGACATGATGGCGACCTCGGTCGTTCCGCCTCCGATATCAACGATCATCGACGCGGTCGGCTCGACAATAGGAAGTCCGGCGCCGATCCCGGCCGCCATCGGCTCCTCGACCAGGTAGACCCGTCGAGCCCCTGCGCGCTCGGCTGAATCGAGCACGGCCCGCTTCTCCACCGCAGTAATGCCCGACGGCACGGCAATGACAACCCTGGGCCCGAAGATGCGGTTTCGCCCGTTCACCTTGCGGATGAAATAGCTCAGCATCGCTTCGGTGATCTCGAAGTCGCTGATCACGCCATCCTTCAACGGACGGATCGCGCTGATGGAGCCGGGCGTCTTGCCCAGCATCTCCTTGGCCGACCAACCTACGGCGTTTCCGTTGTTCAGGACACGGCTCGTGCCGCGCTTCACCGCGACAACGGAGGGTTCATTGAGAACGATCCCTTCGCCACGAACACAGACCAGGGTGTTACAAGTTCCCAGGTCGATGCCCATGTCCACGCTGAACCACCCGAGGAGGTTCTCAAACACTGACGGCAACTCCATTTGCCTGAAAAGTTGGCGGCGAATAACCGCCGATCACATGCTCCGCACGGCTTGCTCATCGACCAACGGCCGAATCTTGCGCCAATGATACGAAAACGCCGCCCGTTGTGGGCGGTCGGCGTCAATTCGTCTGATGTTGTGGAGAATCGGCTGAGGTGATGGCGTCCGGCCGCTATCGACTGTCAATCAGCTTGAACATACCCCCGGGGGAACCGTCACTGCCGGAGTGCTCGGCGTTTCGCGAGGCCATCAGGATCACGCCGGCCACAAGGACGATCACGGCGACGGACAGCAGTCCGGTATAGACATTCAGATCCCCACCCTTTCGCCGAACTGAAGCATCAAACTGACTCATGAATCGACTCCGTGAAAGCCTCGTGCCTCAACCGGCCCCGGACCGGGCCAGCACGCGGTCGCCCGGCTGAACCTCGCCGCGGCTGTCCGTGTCCTCCAGCTCGATCACGCCGGTCGAGCGGTTGATGTCCACGGCGATGATCCTCAGGTTGGCCAGGAAGTTGCCGCCCCGGGCCACCATCATGATCCAGCCTTCCTCCACCCCGTCGCGGGAACCGGCGTTGATCTCGGCCAGGGTCTGATCAGCGCCGCGGCGCACGTTGACGACGGTGGCGTCGAGATTACGAACGGGCGGCGGGAGCGGCCCGCCCTCCAGTCGGCCGTATTTTTCTTCGAAGATCCTCGCGGTATTGACAGCTTGGGCGAGCTCTTCTCGCAGTTGCTGAAGCTCTTCCTGCACTGCCCGACGGGCGGCGACGGCAACCTGGAGTTGCGCGCTGACATCCCGTAGGGCCTCGTCCAGCTGAACCACGCGCTTGGCGTCCTGCATGGCGTCCTGGCGAAGCGTCCGCAGCTCGTTGACGAGGCTCTCGGTGAGCTCTTGTCCAGCTTTGGAGCTGGAGGCCAGGACGGCCAGCTTCGCGTCAATGTTCGCTTGCAGCTTCTCACTGCTGGCCAAGGCCGCCTCCAACTGCCGCAGATTTGCACTGGCGTCGTGCAAATCCCGCGTGAGCTGGGACTTGCCCAGGCTCAGCTCCTGGAGTTCGAGCTCGTTGCGGACCAGGGCCGAGCTGGACGCGGTCCGCTCCTGTTGGAGCAGCATGTTGGCGGTCGCGGCCGCGGCTCGCTCTTGCTCATAACGCGACCGGTAGGAATCCTCGTTGTGGGCATAGACCACGACCAGCGGCACGAGCAGCACCGCCAGCATCGACACGAGTACGATGAAGATCTTCGTCAGGACATGCACGATCGGTATCCTCGCTTTTCGGGCCCTGGTTGTCGGCGTCCATGTTCCAGGAAGGAGCGCCCCCCTGCTGGCGACCGGTTCTTCCCCGTGGAGGGGCACATCGCGGGACGACGGCCCCGCTGCCGCCCGCCGCGCACAAACAGACAACGGCAAACCTTCCTTGTACCTTGAGGCACGATTCGTGTCAATAGTTCGGGCGGTTCCTGACAACCTTGTCTAAAGTCCGGTCCACCCGGAGAATCGCCCCTGCCGCCGCGACCTGGACCAGCGGGTTGGGGTCCCCCAGCAGCGAGGCCAGGGTGGGATAGACGGTCGCGTCGCCCAGCTCGCCGAGCGTGGAGGCCGCCTGAGCACGAAGCTGGTATTGGTCACTTCCAACATAGGCCATGGGAACCTCGATTGGGGCGAAGCTGGGGTTGATCTGGGCCATGGCCCAGGTAGCCGCCATTCGGATCTCGGCGGAGCGCTGAAACCGCCCGGTCGCGCGGGCGAGGTTGCTGAGGTCCGGGATCGCCTGTTCATCCCGTAGCCGGCCGGTGAGCATGCACGCCAGCGCGGCGAGTTCGCCATGCTCCGGCGTAGAAAACAGAGCCGCCCGGATCACGCTGATCTCCTCCCGCTGGCCCAGCTTCACCAGGGCCTCAGCAAATTGAAGGTTCACGAGCTTGGTTCTGGCCAGCGACGCATGGTGCACGCCCCCGCGAACGGCCTGTCGGAGCATCGCCGCGGCCGAGGTATCGCCCAGCTCCCCGAGCACCATCGCGGCATTGGCCCGCACCTCCGGATCGAGGCTCACGATCATTTCGGCCAGCGGGTTCAGGTCCGCCCGATGCCCACAGCGGTGCAAGGCAAAGATCGCCGCCGCCTGCACCGACAACGACTCATCTCGCAACAGGGGTTCCGTCAGATGAACGAGCGACTTGAGTTGCAACTGCCCGATCGACATCGTCGCGATGAACCGCACGGCGCGATTCTCGTCCACCAGTCCGCGGCGCAGGAGCGGCTCGATCTCGTCCGGCGCCGCTTGCATCGCCTCCAGCGCGTTGGCCCGCAGCAGTGGGTAGGTGGAGTCGCAAGCCTGCACAAGCAACTCGATCGAGGCCTCACGAAGACCGGCCGGGGTGGTATCGGCAGTGACGGCAGGACTGACCGCCAGGACCGGGGCAACGACCAACGGAGACTGCAACGACGCCGACTTCGTGCTCCACGGCTGGCTCGTGACCTCCTCACATCCACCAAGCATCAGCAGCAGGGACACGGCCGGGATCAAACGCACAAGTAACCTGTTCATGATTCGGGTTCCTTTGCCCCAAGGAAGATGGCCGACCCTCCGAGAACGACGGTGCCGAGAAGGCAGAGCCAGGCCCATACATCGCCCAGCCGTCCGTACAGGGTACTGCGGAAGTCGAGCGGAAGTTCGGCGAGCAGTGTGCCCTGGGTCTGCGCAGCTCCGTATCGACCTTCGCCGATCTGGCCGATGAGTTTTCCACGGGAGTCGATGGCCACGCTGAGGCCGGTGTTTGCCGCCCGAACCATGGGCACGCGGTTCTCCACGCACCGAAAACGGGCAATCTGGACGTGCTGGCGGCGGCCGGACGCAGACACGCCGAACCACCCGTCGTTGCTGAGATTGACCAACACCTCAGCGGTCTTAGCTCCGTTGGTGTAGACCATCTTCCGGCACAGCCAGGCCACGGTGTCCTCGAAGCAGATCGGCGTGGCCAGGCGCAGCGTCTGGTCATTCCAGTCCAGGCGCAGCAGCTTGATCTGCGGATTGCTATCGAGGTCAAACCGCATGCCCTCGGCGCCCAGGGCCAGCAGCCGTTGCTCGAGCCACGGCCAAGCGGAGATATATGGCATCGTTTCGCCGAACGGCGTCAGGAAGTGCTTGTCGTACCGCTGATACGGTGGATCGCGGTGGACCAGATACGCCGAGTTGTAATGGCGATCCCAGTTCCACTTCTCGTCGACGGCACGAAGGCCGAGATAGGACGGGCTGCCAACCAGCAACGGCGTGCGGAGGTCGGCCGCGAGCTGGGCAAGGGCTGCGGTATAGATGTCGCCCGGTTCGTACCCGTGTTGGCGCAAATACGCCGTCGTCTGCGGCTCGAGGCCGAACCCGGGCACCATGGTCTCCGGCCAGACGACCAGGTCGGGCGTGGTTCCGGCCGCGACGGCATCCGCGTGGGCCTGGCGGGTCAGCGAAACGAAGTCGCCAAAATCACCGAACTGACGATCCCGCGCCCACCCGATCTTGTTGTCCTGCGGCAGGTTTGTCTGGATCACGAGAATTGACGGGCCGGGCCGCAACGTCGGCTGCCCCAATCGCCACAGACCGTACGCGATGTTGGCCGCATGCAGCACCAACGTGAGCACCACCGCCGCCACCGCGGCGCGACGAACGGTTTGCGGGCTGCGCATCCTCACCATGTCCACGATCGCCCCGCTCACCATCGCGGACAGGAAGCTCAGCCAGTACGTCCCCAGCAGATCCGCCGACTGGACCAACACCGGCCATTCGATCAACGGATGGGCCAGCAAATACCACGGGTAACCGCGGAAGATCAGCTCGCCGCGCAGACACTCCACGCCGACCCAGAGGATTGGCAGCACGCACGTTGCCGGCCATCGGCTGAGCCGCCGGTGGTGGCTGATACGACGGACCAGCCACACGAACAGCACGGCATATCCAGCCATATACATTGAAAGCAAGGGGTACCCGGCCGCGGTGACCGGGAGGATCCAGCGGTTCATCCAGAGCCACAGAACAAGTTGCACGATGAAGACGACGAGCAATGCGCGGCGCGTCGTCCCGGCATGAACCGCCAGCCACCACAGCGGCGCGATCGCGAGGAAGCTCAGCGGCCACAAGTTGATTGACGGATACGCCGCCATGAACAGCAAGGCATGCGTCACCGCCAATCCCACGGTCATACCCAGACGATGGCATCGCCCCTGACCGATCGGTGAGGTCTGCCTTAGGTCACCGCCGATCGGATCGCGATCACTTGCCGGCATAGTCGATGATGCGGCTGATCTCGGTTCGCAGCTCACTTCGATGCACCACGCGATCCACGAACCCACATTCGAGCAGGAACTCAGCCCGCTGAAAACCTTCGGGCAGTTCCTGGTGGATCGTCTGCTTAATAACCCGCGGTCCGGCAAAGCCGACCAACGCCTTCGGCTCGGCGAGAATGACGTCCCCGAGCATGGCAAAGCTCGCGGTAACGCCGCCGGTGGTCGGGTCGGTGAGCACCGAGATGAACAGACCACCTTGGTCGTCAAACCGAGCTAGGGCGGACGCGGTCTTGGCCATCTGCATCAGCGAAAAGCCCGACTCCATCATGCGGGCCCCGCCGGAGCAGCTCACGATCACCAACGGCAGATCGTGCTCCCCCGCCACCACGACGGCCTGCGTGATCTTCTCGCCCACGACCGATCCCATGGAGCCCCCGAGGAAGTTGAAGTCCATGCAGGCCAAAACGACTCGGCGGGCCTTGATGTACGCTTGACCCGTCTGCACCGCGTCGTTCTGTCCGGTGGCCCGTTGCGCTTTGGCGATACGCTCAGGATACGGCCTTAGGTCAACAAAACCGAGCGGGTCCACGGGGGCCATGGTCGCGTTGAACGGCTCGAAGCTTCCCGGGTCGGTCAGTTGTTGGACGCGTTGCTCCCCTGAAATCCGAAAATGGTGTTGGCAGTCCGGACACACGCAAAGGTTGTTCTCGACCAACTTGCGAAACAGCATGGTCGCGCACTGTCCACACCGAATCCACAGCCCTTCCGGAACCCCTTTCTTGGCGCGGGCGGATCGCAGGTCAGTCCGATCAGTCGAGCTTTGGCTGGGAACTTGGGTCATGCGATTCGTGGCCCCGATCAGGAGCGTCCTGGGCTTCGTATCTTCCCTGATGTTCGCCCGACGGTCTCGTGCAGGCAAACGCTCGGCTAGGCGTTCAATGGCTCCGCCCGAGCCGCCTGCTCCAGCGACTCGACCAACTCCTGCGCAACTAAGTATTGCTCAATCTGGGGACGATTGGCCAAGCTCGCCCAGACGTCACCAGCCGGACGATCCGCCAACCAGCATCGCACAAACCCCAGCGCGAGCGGGCGCAGGACGATCGCGGTCCGATCGCCCCGGCTTCGTCGAAGGATCTTGGCACAGGCCCGGAAGATTCGTGCCTGGGCATCGCCGAACGCCTCGCCCTCCGGCGGCAACAGCGACAGCGGATCCTCTTTCCATTGCTTGTGCCGTTTGGGAAAGCGCTCGGCAAAGTCCTTCTCGGTCAGGCCGTCAATGAGTCCGAGGTCCGGCTCAGCCAACTCGGCTACCGCTTTGGTCTTCGCCCCCACCGCTTTGGCCACGATATGAGCGCTGTCAGTGGCCGCTTCGTCCGGAGGATGAAACACGACCGCAAAACGCTTCGGCGCTAACGTGACAATCGCGGCGCAGACGGAGGCTCGGCCTTCGGGACTCAACGGCAGGTCCGTCGCGCCGTGGAGGCGAGCTTCGGCCTCCCAGGTCGTCTCACCGCAGCGGATCAGGTCCAACAGGATGTCCTGGCGCTTTGCGCTCACCTAGTTCCTCCGTGGAAGCACCGGGGCCGTCCCGCGCAGCGCGGCGACGGCTTCGTCGTAGTCCTCGCAACCAAAAATCGCCGACGCCGCGACCAAAGCGTCACAGCCGGCCTCACGACACGCCCCGGCCGTCCGCCCGTTCACCCCGCCGTCGATTTCCAGTCGCTGATCATCACGTAGCATCGGCCGAATGGTCCGAACATGCTCCAGAACCCCCGGCAGAAACGCCTGACCGGCAAACCCCGGCTGAACGCTCATCACCAGCACGAGATCGGCAGCCTTGAGATTCGCCTCCATCCGCGCCACATCGGTATCCGGGTTCATCGCCAGCCCGGCTGTCATCCCTGCTCGGTGAATGATCTCAACCAATTCCGCCGGCTCCGGCACAACCTCGATGTGGAACGTCAGATGATCCGCGCCGGCGTCGGCGAACTGCTCCACAAACCTCTGAGGCGTTGTCACCATCAGATGCACGTCGAGGAACGCCTCCGGCAACGCCTCACGCAGCGACCGGCACACGTCCGGGCCCATCGTCAGGTTGGGGACGAAGTGCCCGTCCATGACATCCAGGTGCAGAAAATCCGCACCCGCCGCCAGGACGGCCTGCGCCTCACACCCCAGCCGAGCAAAGTCGGCCGAGAGGATGGATGCCCCGATCAACGGCCGGGTCGGCGGAACTGCAAACAAGGTCTTTCGCGTCATAGGCCGGACGGACCTCAAAAGGCGACGCGGCGCCTTGGTCTCGACGCCGCGCAGCACATCCAATTCGTCTACTCGGTCTGGGTGGGCCTCAATCTGTACCGGAGTTGGTAGTCACGCGATCAACGGCCTGCTGATAGCTGCCGAGCACCCGCTTGTAGCGCGGCTTGTGTCTCGGACTGGCGATGAAATACGCTTGTGTCTGCAGATCGATCGCCTGTTGAACGTCTTGCAAGTGGTAATACACCATCGCCAACGTCGCCAGCGACTCCGGATCATCGCGACCAGCGACTCGGAGCGACGCCTCGGCCGCTTCCAGCGCCACGTCCATGTCCTGCAGCTCCCGATCCGGATCCGCCGCGAACTTCGGATCGGTCGCGATTTTCACGGCCAGCATTCGCAGGGCCCCCGGATCATTGCTGAACAGATTCCCGATGAGGTCCTGCTGGGCAAATCGGTACGCCTTGTCGCGCTCGCCCATGTCGTCCAGCATCATCTCGAACTTCTCCAACGCAATCTCCGCAAACACCCGAGCGTCTAACGCGATCACCTCGTCGAAATGTCGATCGGCCATTCGCCAGTTCTTGACCTTGCGCGCACGCCGGGCCGCTTGAAGCACACTCGCCGCTTGCTTCTCCAGCTCAGGGTTGTACCGGCCGCGCATCACCCGGGCCAGAACCGAATCGAATTCCGGCTGCAGGGGATTGCCGATGAACGCCACCTTGCCGTCGCGGTCAACAATGAACACCCCAGGAATACCCTTCAAACCGGCCCGGGTGAACCAGGCCCGCTTTGTCGCCTTGCGCCGATCGGTCGCGACGACGTAGTCCATCCGATCGCCCATCTTGTCCACGAACGGTCGGACCGTCCCCACTTCCTCATCGCTGATGCCGATGATGACCAAGCCGGCGTCCTCATACTGCTCTTGCAATTCCGTCAGATGCGGGATGGATTTGCGACAGGGCGCACACCACGTCGCCCAG
>JACZXL010000244.1 GCA_022571635.1 Planctomycetota bacterium | reverse complement strand
CACGGCGATTCCAATCAGTGGCGCATGCCCGATCAACTCGATCGGCCCGATTACAAACAGCGTGATGATGAAGAATGTGCTCAACACCGCGGTGACGAATCGCGTCGCCACACCGAACAAGATCAAGAACCCAATCGTCAGTTCAGCCACTCCGGCTGCGAACGTGAAATGGAGGTTGGTGAATTCCGTGAATCCAAGATAGGGCATGAAGTTAAGGTTGCGTTCGTCGAGAAACGCCAGGGTCAGGCCGGGATTGAGCAGTTTGTTGTGGATGGCCAAGACAACGAGCGTCAATCCTACGCCTATGCGAATGATGGGTAATGGCAGGTGGGTGAACCGCTCAGCGTCTATTCCCAACTGCTTGAACAAACGTCGGTCCAAGGCACAGAACCCAGGTCCAACTCCAATGAGAGCGATGGCCAGTGCGACGAATTCAAAAAGATAATCAACCAGCGTGTTCAGTGGGACCACGATTGCGGTCGCGCCGATCGTGAGCAAGATCAGCATTCCGGGAATCGAAAACGAGATCTGACCGAGCAGGAGAAGGCCGACGATCATCTGCGCCGCGCTGCCGACATACTGCAGGCTTTCATTTGGCAAATCGAGGTTCGGCGCCAGGAAGACGCCCATGATCGAATTGGCGATGAGCATCAGACCGGACAGGAATGCGACGAGTCTCCAGTCAAGTCCCTTGGCGGAGCGAGACACCTTCTCGAACCCAGCGCCGACCGTTCCCGCCCACTTGGCATGAGAGAAATAAACGGCCAGGGCGATGAAGCAGACGGCGCCCGCCAGGAGGAGCGCGTTGGTCAAGTCCCTGGGAAAATGCTGATCGGGGTAGGCATCGTTCTCTTCGGTGAACCATCTGACATGTGCTTGTGCCTTGCTCATCAATGCGAGAAAGGCAATCGCCGTGCCCGTCATCAGAATAGTCACTCTCCGACGCACGCTTGAAACCTCGATCCTTACGGGTACTCGCCACGGGCGGTGTGCTGCCCCTTGCCCGCCGAAACCAAACGTCGAAACAATCCCACGTCTCCCGGTCTGTGTGCCATCATCCAGCGTCAAGCTCCTGAGAACGCACAAGACGAAGCAAGCCCGAGAAACCAGATATATAGATCATCATATAGTGAATGTTGCGGTCCGCAACCGAATCATCCTGACAGGCTCCGGCTCATTGCGGTAAAGGAGATGTGCTGATGAGTCTCCGTCGTGGCGCGACCGACGTAGCTGAGGCTCAGGCCGCTCTGCGTCCATCGCTCGGCCGCAACGGTCAGCTGGAAGGATGGGGCCCCCTTCAGTGCCGCGGCGGGTGACGCCGTCTTGCGACAACGAATCCAGGCAGCGCGGCCACATACCCAACCGATACAGAACATTATCGCCTTTCCGTTCGCCCTACGGCGCGTCTGACGAATCGGCTGGATTGATAGTGCTCATCCTGCTGATGTTTGTTCAGGCCGGAGCCTGACGTAGGCGACGCTGCGATCTCACCGATGAGCAGTTCGAGCTGATCCCTGAGGGCCGGAAACGACTCCCGACCCCTTTTATGGTAATGCGGGGTGAAAGGGTGGCGGTGGGGCGCGGAGCGGGTGGTCAGAAATCGCAACCCGTTTCGGGCTCGGGCAATCGCAATGTCTCATCCAGTTGTTCAAGTAATTCGCGTGGCCCTTCAAGATCATCGGTGATATTCAATGAGCTTGCGGGACGTACGCCGAGCCAAAGACGGGTGAACGCGCCTACTGATGCCGTCAGTCTAGGCAAACTTGCATCACTACCAGCCTCGCACCCAGATGCCTTACCGAGCGTTACGACATACTCGCCCGCAACCCCGCGCCACGGTGCATCGTTCGCCAGATGATCTTCAATCGGATCGCTGAGCTTCAAATTAAACCGTACATCCGCACTAGGAAGATGGGTTTTTTCCAAGCATTTCGCCAAATCACAGATGCGCATTTGCCAAAACGCACACACTCTCATTCTGCAATCAAAATCAGAGTTTAGAGTTAGGGTTCGATGTTGTAGCGGCCTATCCATGAGATCTTGCAATTGCAAGTTATGCGTTTCACGCACCCATACCAGATGCACTTGATCAGAGAGATTCTTAATTAAGCCCATCAGTTCAAGGAATTGCTCGCGTGTCTCCCATGCCATCCATCCAACGGTATACGGTCCGATCTCGACTTTGCCGCGCGTATACATCCATAGGTGATGCGAAAGTTCTCCATCCGGCCCATCTGCAAATCCGAGCCCAAAGTCACGTTTCCTACCTTCTTCAATAGCACCCCTTGTAACAAGCGGCGAATCGGCAGTTACCGATCCGTGGTACACCGCGCAGCGAACACGATTGGCGTGCATCGCTTCGTAGTCATCTTTGGTGAGGCGTTTGGGTATTCTTGAAGCGCCTTCGACTTTCAGCTTTGCTGGGTTGATGCCGAATAGTCTTACATATCCACCCGATCCAAAGCCAAGCTGGTCATAATAACCTTGCTCGAACATTCCCAGACCAGCCACAATCACACCATCAGCAACATCCGCCGCGATCGCTTGTGCGGTGAGTTTCAGTGCGAACGATTGCTTGCGCGCTATTCGGCTGGTCGTAACAGCTACGACACATCCCCAGCGAAGATTTTCCTTGAGGTGTCGAATGGTGCCCATAGCCGACTGCACGAGACACTCCGGCTCGCCATCAATCAGCGCTACAAGCGAGCGTGTGCATTGCAAGAATGTGTCCAGCGCTACGGTATCATCATCTCTTAGCCAGCCGCACTCATACCAGATGCGTTGTGCTGCGTCCTTGTCACGGTCTTTGTCATACGCGCGGAACTCCATAGCGGGCATTGTACTCTAAAAAGGGGACATCCTACTTTTCCCATAAAGTAGAATGTCCCCTTTTTCTAGCCGCGGGCGAGGGCGACGAAGTACGTCGTGTCATCCACCGGGGTGAACACCACGCGATCGCCGGGCCGAGCGCCGTGTCGCTTGAACCACGGCGCCCACTTGCGGGCGCGCAGCATGTTCCGCGGGCCAACGATATCGGTCAGGACGGTCGGGCCGTTATGAAGGATCAACGTCAGCGGCTCGGCGGCCTCTTGCTTGGTTGCTCCGCCCACCGAGCCGTGGGGGAAATACTCCAACACCTTGCCGACATAAATTGTGTTGTTCTTCAAGTTGCCCGGCGTGAGTTTCGTATGAAACGAATCTCGCGATCGCTGTGGCGTTTTCCACGCCGGCGCGTCATCCAGCGTCAGCCACGCCACACCCTGCAATGGTCGAATCGCCGGTCCGGTCGAGGTCGGCTTGACGTCCTTGAGCCAAACGAGCGTGCAGTACCGGCTGTCGCGCTTGGCCTGCCAATAACGGTTCTCGCCGCAGATCAGCTCGTCGTAATCACGTCGAATCTGCGCGATGCGCTTGGGCGTGAGGTCTTTTTCGCAGATGACGTGCTCGGCGCGGGCGGCAGCGCGGTACGGGCCGCAGGATTGCTTGAAATAAATCCGATCGCCGGGCTCGATGACGTCGTACGGCGCGCGGGGCTGCCGCGTGAGCCGGCACTCCACGGTCTTGCGGCCGGAAAGTAGCAGTTCGATGTACGGCTTGAGTAGAACGGCGACGTGCAGCATCGGGCGAGGCCCTAGTTTGGCGGGGACGCGACGACCCCCCGGCGATGGGCCGCATCCGCAAACCGCTGAATCACCTCGGTGCTACCCAAGCCCGGCCGGTGAGCCAGCACGTCAACAGCGATATTCATGTCCTTGAGCAACTCATATTCCACGATGTCCTGCGGCTGGTAGTCACCGCCCTTGACATACACGTCCGGCTTGATCCGGCGGATCAGCTCGTGGGCCGTCGGCTCATCAAAGACCGTGAGGTAATCGATCGACTCGAACTCGCCCAGGATTTCCAATCGTTCGGATTCGCCAAAGACCGGCCGGCCCTCGCCTTTGAGCGCGCGCACCTGTTCGTCGGAGTTCACCCCGACGACAAGCACGTCGCCGAGCTTCTTCGCTTCGCGCAGATACAAAAGATGCCCAGCATGGATCACGTCGAAGCATCCGTTGGTCAGCACGATCCGATGACCCGCCTCCCGATGCACCCGGAGTTCGATGAGCAGTTCATCGAGGCTGCGCACCTTTCCCTTGAGCGTGCGGCTTTGGGCCAGGATCTCGCGCTGCACCCGCACGAACGGAATCGGCTGCACGCCGAACACCTCAACTTCCAACCCCGCCGCGGCGTTGGCGAACGCCACCGCATCAGGCCAATCGAAGCCGTTGGCGATCGCTCCGGCCAGGGCGGCGAACACGACGTCGCCGGCGCCGGAAACGTCGTACACGCTTCGAGCCGTGGTCGGCACGAGGACGGGATCGCCGCCGCGCTCCTCCAACAGCGCGCCGTGGCGATCCAACGTCACCACCACCGCGTCCAGATCGAGCTGCATCAGGAGCTTGGTCGCCAACCCGGCGTTGTGAATCTGCGAGGCTTCCAACGGCGTGTCGAGACCCGTCGCCTGTTCCGCTTCCGAGCGGTTGGGCGTGATCGCCGTCGCACCGCGGTACTTTGAATAGTCTGCGATCGACGCAGGATCGACGAGGATCGGCTTCCCTTTTGCGCGGCACAATTCGATGATCGCCCGGCACAGCGCCGCCCCACAGACGCCCTTGTCGTAATCCTCCAGACACACGACATCGACTTCGTCCACGTGAGATTCGACGAACCGAATCAGACGCTGCACCACGTCGTCGCTCAGCGGATCGCTCGGGTCGGTATCGACGCGAAACATCTTTTGCGGATGGCGGTGCTGGGCCAGGCCGATCATCGAGCACTTGACGGTCGTGGGTCGATCGGGGTCCTGGATCAGCCCGTCGATGTGGCAGCCTGCTTCTTGCAGCGCGCCGCGGAGGATTTGCGCCTCCGGATCGTCACCGACGACGCCGACACACTGCACGTCGCCTTGCATCGCCCCCAAACACAGCGCGACATTGGCGGCGCCGCCGGGGGCATCTTCGCGACGTGAAGCCTTGAGGATCGGCACGGGCGCATCCGGAGACAGTCGCTCGGCTGCGCCGTACACGTTTTGATCAAGCATGAAGTCGCCGACAACCATCGCCGTGAACGGCCTGTATGAGGCGAGTCGTTGTAAGAGTTTTGCCATCACATTCCGCGGGAAGAACCGGCCCTTTGACCGGGGGGCGCTGCCGATCCCGCCACGGCCGCGAGCACCAGGTCTTCAAGTTCCCCGGCCCCGTGAAAGACCTCGATCGCCAGTCGGGGGACCACCACCGGAACCGGCCAAGTCTCCAAGTCTATCAGACGCCGTACCTTGACCCAATCCTTGGCGGTCGTGACCATCGCGTCCAGCCCCCGGCAGAGGTCTCGCACCGCCGCCAGCTTGGCCCGATCATAGCGTTGGTGGTCCCGTACCGGCACGTTGACCACGACGGCTGCCCCAGCGGCCTTAACTTGGCTCACAATCGAGCCGGGATGCCCCACCCCGAGCATCGTCAGAACCCGTTTCCCGGCCAACCATTCAGTCTCGACCGAATCCAAACCACCCGCCGTCCGCAGATCTAAATCCGACCACATATGACGGGACCACGCAACTGGGGGTTCCCCTAGATTTTGGGCGATCTGAGCCGAAAGCGAGTCGTCAACAGACTCGGCTCGCGTCACCACCACGGCGTCCGCTCGCCGGAGATTCGCAATCGGCTCGCGCCGGTGGCCGGCCGGGAG
>JACZXL010000243.1 GCA_022571635.1 Planctomycetota bacterium | reverse complement strand
CCGCTCACATCCCCACGTGCGGCACCACCCGCTCGGCCGCACTGTCCAGCTCGAAGTAATCCTCGCTTTGAAAACCGAACATCGACGCGAGCAGGTTCGTCGGGAACGTCTGCGTGAGTTGGTTCATCTCCCGCACGTTGCCGTTGAAGAACCGCCGGCTGGCGGCGACGCGATCCTCCGTGTTGGCCAGCTCTCGTTGCAACGCGAGAAAACTGGTGTCGGCTTTGAGTTGCGGATAGTTCTCAACCACCGCAAACAGCTTTCCCATCGCAATCAAAAGAGCTGATTCATCGACGGCTTGTGATGCGGCCCTGCCCGTGCTCGCGACGGCCTTATTGCGCAGAGCCGTCACTTCCGCCAGCACCTGCTTCTCGTGTGTGGCGTATCCCTTGACCGTCTCCACGAGATTGGGAATCAACTCGTACCGGCGTTTCAGTTCGACATCAATATCCGACCAGCTCTCGGCAATGTGCTGGCGCAGACGAGCCATGCGGTTGTAGTTGACGATCACCCACGCCAGTGCGAGCAAGAAGAGGACGCCGATGATGATAAGTGTCGGGAGCATGGTGCGTGGTTGATCGTAGAGGTTCCCAGATGTGACGCCAATATCGAGGCATATAGCCCCCGGCTTGCCGGGGGTCGGCGAGCTAAGTCTCCAACTCAGCCGTCACATGGTCCGGCCAAAGGTCGATGAAATCAGCGACCCAACTCAGTGTCGAATTGAATTCCTGTGGCGACCAACGATGACGACCGTCGCTGAGACAGCAACGCCCACATTCGATGTCAACGGTTGGTGGATCGCCGACCAACAAATACTCCATCATCCGGGGGTGAAGCACGTCGTAGGCGAACTTCTTGTCCGGGCTCTTGACGTGGAACCGTTTGCTGAACTCGGCGGACTCGAAATCGATGTCGTCGAATCCGAACGCCCCGGCCAGCTTGTCGAACATCCCTTCCCGGCGAATCAGCAGGTCCGGCACGTTCGCGAACGGCAGATGAAGAATCAGATAACTGAACCGATAGGTGTGCGTCTGCGTCGATTTGCCCGTCGATGTCGTGATCTTGTAGACGAAATCGCCCATTTTGGCCAGATAGTTTCGCTCGTCGATCGTCAATTCACCGGTGAGTGTGTTGAACGCACAGCGACTATGGCCCCGTCGGAAAATCTCAAAATGTGCGTACTCATCATCGTGCGATTTATCTTTCGTGGGGTCGAATCGCCAGCCGAGTTGCCCCGCCAGCGCCGCGAGCTCTTCTCGGCGTTTCTTCTCGGCGAGGTAGCCAAAATAGATCACGACGCCGATGATGGCGGCGATCGCGAATGCAATGACAACGTACCACGCTTCCATGACTATTGAATCAGCGCCCGCAAACGCGCGATGCGATCGTGCAGTGGGGGGTGGGTGCGGAACGTGCTTGAGAGCTCGTGACCCTTGCCCTTCAGCGCGTTCTTCAAGGGATTGACGATGAACAGATGAGCGGTGGCGCGGTTGGCGCCCTTGAGCGGTTCTTTGCACGCGCCGAGTTTCTCCAGCGCACCGATCATCCCTTGGGGGTATCGCGTCAATTCGACAGCACCAGCGTCGGCGAGGTATTCGCGCTGTCGGCTCACGGCGAAGCGAATGAGCATGGCCAACATGGGCGCGATGATGGCCAACACAATCGCGATGACCATGATGATCAAGACAATGGCGCCGCTGCCCTTGCCGCCGCCTCGGGCGCTGCGCCGTCCCGTGCCGTGCCAGCTCCCATACCACATGATGCGCCAAAACGCATCGGAGGCGAAGACGATCAAGCCCACCATCGTGGCCATGAGCATGGCAAACCGAATGTCATAATGTCGTATGTGGCTGATCTCGTGCGCCATCACGCCCGCCAACTCATCGCGTGAAAGCTTCTCACGCAGGCCGGTCGTGATCGCGACAGCCCCGTGGGCCGGATCACGGCCGGTGGCGAAGGCGTTCATTGCGGGATCGTTGATGAGATAGACCTGCGGCATTGGCGTGCCGGCGGCGATACTCAACTCCTCGACCACGTTGAACAGTTGCGGATCGTCTTTGTGTTGGATCGGCACCGCCCCAGCGATGCGCAAGATCGCTTTCGAGCCTCCGTAGAAGCTCCAGGTCGAGGCAATAACAGCAACGATGACCGCCACGACGGTGCCGACGATGACCGAGGGCACGAGGCTGGCGATGCCGCCGCCCCAAACAGCCAGCATCGCGCTGATCGCTGCCCCGAGCAGCACGACGAGCAGACCCATGCCGATCATCAGGAGCATGCTCTTGCGCTTGTTGGCGCGGATGAGATCGTTGAAGGTAACGTCGGCCGGCAGCGCGCGAACGGTGGGCTGATCGGCGTGGATGGCGGAAGAAGTTTGGTCCGATCGATCGGTCAACTGCTTTCTCGCGGTGTGGTAATACTGATACGGCGTTCGCCCCCGGTGTATTCACCGGGGGCTAAATGGCGCAGGATCGTACGCGATCAGAATGACACCTTCGGTGCTTCACGCTGGGCGGTGTCCTCAAGCTCGAAGTACTCCATCTTGTCGAAGTTGAACCGTCCGGCGATCATGTTGGCGGGGAACACCTCAATGGCCGTGTTGTACTGCACCGCTGAGCGATTGTAGTGCTGGCGTGCGAATCCGATCTTGTTCTCCGTGCTGGCCAACTCTTCTTGAAGCTGCATGAAGTTCTGGTTCGCCTTGAGATCGGGATAGCGTTCCGACAGGGCGAACAATTGTCGCAGCGCGCCGCTGAGCATGTTCTCCGCCTGGGCCTGACCGGCGATGCCGGATACATCGATCGCCGTTTGGCGGGCCTTGATGACCGACTCGAGTGTTTCGCGTTCATGGGATGCGTAGCCCTTGACCGTCTCCACCAGGTTGGGGATGAGGTTGTAGCGTCGCTTCAATTGCACGTCGATGTCGGACCAGGCGCCGTCCGCCGCGGCCTTTTTCCGCACGAGGCCGTTGTAGAGCCCAATGACGAAGATCGCCGCGACGACCAGGACGCCAAGTATGATGAGCGTAGTAACCATGCGCGTTGCCTCCTCTTGTAGGCGGTTCGGCCCCGCCTCTTGATTCGGTAGCATCTGCGCAGAATTACCATTTTGCAAGCCGATCGGACCTGCGTGTCCGAAATGACCGCGTGAGCGACATGTCAGCGATGAGGAAGATTCGCCTTTGGCGCTAGCCCATAAGGGCGTTCATGACTTGCTGGCGAATGAAATTGATCATCGACATCACGCCGATCGAGGACTGGTTGAGCACCTGGGCCCGGCTCAGGGCCGCGGTCTCTTTGGCGTAATCGGTATCACGGATCAGCGAGTTTGCCGCCGCGACGTTCTCGAACGCGACCTGGTTGGTGCTGATTTGCGACGCAACCGTGTTCTTCTGAAAGGCGCCGATCGTACCACGTTGCGTTGCGACCTGATTCATCGCAGCGCGGATCGTCTGCAGCGTGCCTTCGAGATCACCGTTGGCGATATTGAGGCTGCCGCCGGAAGCGACGTCGATGAGCGTGTGCGTCGTTCCGTCAATGTCGATCTCACCTAACGCACTGGCGGCGGCGCTGCTGATGGTGATGGACCCGTCGCCGGCGCTGAGGGTGGCGGTGCCATCCAAGAGTCGATCACCGTTGAAGCTGGTGGAGTTGGCGATTCGGTTGATGGCAAAGACGATCGAGTCGAGTTCCATCTGGTTGGCGGCGCGTTCAGCGTCGGAGAATCCAGCGGAGTTGGCGCTGGCGACGGCCAAGCCCGTCGCTTCGACGAGCAGTCCCGAGATTTCAGAGAGCGCACCTTCCGCAACATTGGCGACCGAATCCACACGCTGCAAACCGCGGGTCTCCGCGTCGAGGGCAGCGAGGACGGCCCGGAAGTTCTCGGACGTAATCAGCCCGGCCGGATCGTCCTTGCCGCGGTTGATGCGCTGACCCGTCGCCAGCTTCTCCAAGGTGCCGGCCAGCGACTTCGCGTTGGCGGCATAGGTCCGCTGTGCGGTCAACGATACGGCGGTGAGACCGATACCAGCCATAGCTTCCTCCTGCGTGTGACGGCTTCCCGGCCGTCCTACGTCACATCTAAAAGGATCACATTCAGGCGTTCGCTCGGCAACCACCGTGAACGTTCCCGCAATGACCCAGCCGCTACAGACGCTGCATTTGCTCAGATCTGATCGGGTATGGGACGGCGGGCAACGATCGGCCGGTTATCGACCCTTGATCGCTCGCCGTGTCACGGCAGCGTGGCCAGGGCCGGCTCGGTAAGCTCGCCGCGCAAGACCGTCACCGCTTGCCCGGCAAGGTACGTGCGGTCACCGGCCACGCGGACCTTGACGATTCCGCCGCGCGCTGATGCCTGATACGCGACGAACTCGTTCTTGTCGAGGCGTGACTGCCAGTAGGGCCCCAACGTGCAATGGGTCGAACCGGTTACAGGATCTTCATTGATTCCAAACGGGACGGCGAAGTAGCGTGAGATGAAATCGAACTCCGGATCATCGCTTACGCTGGTTGCGATGACGCAGAGGTTGTGTTTGCCGAGCAAGTCAAAATCAGGTTCCAGTGCGCGCACGGCTTGTGCGGACTCCAGTTCGACAATGTGATTCTGGGCAGCGAGTCCAACGTACTGAGGTTGAGCTGCAAGTGCTTCGGTCAAACATTCAGGCGCGGTAACTTGTTCCGGCGGTAGGCTGGGGAAGTCCAATTCGATCCAGTCCTGGTCAATAGGTCGAGCCGTCAGGAGGCCGCTTCGGGTATGGAATTGCGCCGGTTCAGTTCGGCTGAGTTCGCCAGATTCCCAAAGCGTGTGCGCGCTGGCCAACGTGGCGTGGCCGCACAAATCGACTTCCACTTTGGGCGTAAACCAGCGCAAGTCGTAAGAACCATCGTCTCGAGGCCGAAGGAACGCCGTCTCCGCAAGATTCATCTCAGCCGCGACCGCTTGCATCCAGTTCGGATCGGCGGATTCGTGTGGAAAGCAGACGGCCGCGGGATTGCCGCGATACAACTCATCGGTAAACGCATCGACTTGGTAGATTCGAATACTCATCATCTATTCTATCCTTGAGATCCGATGACGTAGGCGAGGATACTCACCACCCCTTCGGGAGTCTCACTCACGGCAAGCGCCGCTGCATCGACCTCCTTGAGCGCATGTGTGTGTTCGGCGGAGTGCAGCGTGATGATCGGTTTGCCCATCGCGGCGGCATACCCGGCATCGAACGCGGCGTTCCACTGCCGATACTTCTCGCCGAAGCGCACGACGACGACGTCCGCCTGTTCGATGAGGGTGCGGTTGCGAATGGCGTTGATTTTGGCGGCCTTGTGATCTTTCCAGAACGGATTTTCTTCGTCGCCGAGAATCATCGTACCGCAGTTATCGCTGGCATCGTGGTCGGTGATCGGCCCGCTCAGGGTGACGGGCAGGTTCTGCCGCTGCACGCCTTGGGCGATCTGGTCCCGCCAGTCTGTATGGATTTCGCCGGAAAGGTAGACATTCAGGTGCATGCAATGAGCCTCCTCGTGGTGCGGGGATGTTGCTCATCAGTATAGCTTGGGAAGCGTCGGTGTCGGGCGGCGCGGGCGCCGGCTGACCCGGACGTCCGATGTCAGGCGGATTTGGCCAACGGATCTTGATTCTGCAGGAACGCCGCGGCGTCTTCGGGACGTAGGGGTCTGGCGAAGTAATACCCCTGGGCATAGTCGGTTTCGAGGGCCTGCAACTGTGCGACCTGC
>JACZXL010000242.1:553-5747 GCA_022571635.1 Planctomycetota bacterium | reverse complement strand
TATAAGAACACCGACGACTCCGCTTCGCTCCGCTGTCGGTGGCACCCCAAGCGACGCACCGCACCGGCGCCACGCACAGCGAGTCTTTCCCGGCGCGCCGGGATGCGTGCTTCGGCGCCTCTGCGTACTACGCATCGCCATTGATCCGCAGGCGGGCGCCATGCTTCGACCCTTTTAGGGCAAAGCATGCTTCATCCCGACCGGTCAGGGATGAAGCATGGCATCCGCGAAACGCACGGGAATCATTTGGGATTCGTATTAGACGCGGATCGCGACGACCATCATCCTGAGCCTGATCGTCGTGCCGCTGTTGTTGCAGACGCTTCGGAACGACGGATGAGCGCTGATTCTGCGGCTGGGATCGGCGATGGGCTTGCCCACGATCGTCCAAGCCGCGGCGCGTGCCAGCATGATCCACGAGCTCGGCGAGGCACACCTCTCTCGTTCACGAGGCCGCCTCTCGAATCGGATCGAACAACACCTCGGCAATAATGCGCTGGCCATGCTCGTTGGGGTGGATGTCGGCCAGGTATGGATCCGGACCGTCCCGCAAGGCTTTGGTAAACTCCGGGCCGAGTTGGATTGGCTCGATGCCCGCCTCTTGGGCCACCTGGGCGATCTTACGGTGGCCGATCTCCGGCTTGGTTGCCACCTCGCTTCGCTTCAGGTGTTGAGCCAGCAGGACGGACGCCCCAGCCTGGCGTGTCATACGGATCAGCTCCCGCAGGGCGCTCAGGCAGGTGTCGATCGCCTCGGGAGTCGGAGGCTGCCTCTCCCTCCGCAATCCAAGATTTTTCTTGAAGTATCGCGGCACGTACTTGCCGTGGAGCTCCTGGAGAGCCAGCACGGGTTTGCGCTGCGGCTTCTTGGGGCCGAGCGGCTCGAACGTGGGCGCGTCCGCGTAATCAGGGCTGTTGAGCACGATGACCACCACATCGGCGTCGAAGAGGCCGAATCGCCGCAGGTAGGCCAAGATGTTGGGTGGCCCCCAACTCCCGGCGGCGATGTTGGCGACCACCACGGGCCGGTCCAGGGATTCGGCTAGTTTGTGCTCCAGCAGCGTCGTGGCCAGCGCTTGCTGATCCGTGTGCGCTCCGCCGTTGATAATGCTATCGCCCACCACCAGCACCCGAAGCTCAGCTGGGTTGACCTTGTTGCGCGGAAAATCCCGGCTCCGCATCGAGTACGCGTTGTAGCTGATCCGGTTGCCGAACCGTAAGTAACTCTTCGCCGGCTGGGGTAAGTATTCGATCTCGGGGTCCGCCATCCACAGCGGCGGATTGCCCAGCCCCAGCACCACGCGTGCGTATACCTCAAGTAGCCCCACCAGTACGAACAGACTCGCGACGATGATGAGCCCGGTGAGTAACAAGACGATCCTCCTGTGAGGCGGCGCAGCCGTTGGACAGGTGTGTCAAGACAAAACTAGGTGCGTCAATCGAGATAGCCCATCATCTGCAGATACCGACCGAGGCGCCTGCGGCACAGTTCCTGTTGTTCTTGACTAAACACCTCTTTGAAGCGACCCGTGACGCCCTTGTTGAAGTGCAAGTGCCCCGCGCTTGAGATGTCGGCCTTCATGCGGCCCCGATCGTAGGTGGCCACAATCGCTTCGATCTGCTTCTCGGAAACGTCTAGATCGAGGTACTCAGCGAGACGCCGCAGCTGCCCCTGGGTGTCAGCGTGCAGATCCTCGTAGCGGGTCATGAGTACGCCGTCGCAGTGCGACCAGGCTTTCCAAACGGGTAGCAGTCGGAACCTTGCCCACAGGATGGCCCCGCGAACGGTGTGATACTTGGCGAAACTCTTCTGCGGCCCGATGTAGAAATGCCTGCCATGGAGCTGGCCGGTCTCTCGCATCACCCGACCGCGCTCCAAGGCGGAAACGATGACGTCGCGCAGATCGCGGTAGATATAGGTCGCCCGGATCCGCCCCTCAGCCATGAGTTTCCGCACGAGCTTCGACGGTCGTCGGTGCGTCTTGACCACGAAGGTGTGGCCCTGCTGGCGGATGCGGTCCAGTTCTATGATCGCCTGATCGTCGAGCCTCCGCACGTTGCAGTTCTGCGTGGTCAGCAGCGAATGCAGTCGATACTTCTCACGGATTTCGCGGGCATCGGGATGGCCGGCCGCCATCAACAGCTCGTTGGTCATGTTCCAGTACCAGCCGGTGCCGGACTTCTGCATTCCCGCTGAAAGTACGATCATCGCCTCACCGTCTCCTGGGCCGGATCGCGGCGCCCGCAGACGCATCTGCGTTCGGCAGGATAATACGGTCGCCTGCTACGCACTTCAATGGTTCGATCCGTGCGCAGACGGGGATGGTCAAGCTCGGGGCGTCGCCGCATGGCCGTGTAGTATCTATCGTTTCTCTACTGCTTCTGATGAACCTCGGCCGGCGAGCCGATGTACGACTACCCGGTTATCGGCCATGATCAACCCGGCCAGCGGTTGCTGCCGCGGATGATACGATGAACCGCGTGGGGAAGTTCAGCCGCGTCGTTGATCGTGCGTGCGCACGGCCTGTCACGGGAATTCACGATGGCCTCCGAAGCCAAGCGCGGCCTGATCCGCATCGTTTCCAACTACGCGCGGGTGATCAGCAACGTCGTCCTGGGCCTGCTGTTGGTGCCGATGCTCTTGCAGGTCGCGGGCAACGATGGGTGGGCGCTGATCGCGCTGTTGGGCTCGACGATCGGCCTGGCTTCCATGGCCCAGGATATTGTCCGCTCAAGCCTGATCCGTGAACTTGGCGTGGCCTACCACAGCGGCGACGGTTCAACCGGCACCGACCACTTTCGCCACGTGTATAACTCGGCGTTGGTCATCTCGGCGGTAATCGCAGGTCTTGCCGTTGTCGTCTTTGCGGTGCTCTGGTTCGTCGTGCCGCTACTTGACATCTCCAACGACCTCCTGCCCGCCGCACAGTGGCTCGTGGTGGCCAAGGGAACCGAAACCGTGGCCGTGCTCCTGCTGGCCGCCCCCTTCAACATGTACAAGGTCACCGAGCGGATGGTCGCGTTCAACGCGTGGCAGATCGCGACCCGATCCAGCTACATAATCGCCGCCGCCTGGCTGGTGCTCGTGCACGGCCCGGGCGACCCAGGTCGGATTGTCACCTACTACGCCTTTATCTCATCCGCCCTCGTCATCACGGTTCTTACGATCGCGGTGGCTGTGATTATGTTTTTCGACCGCCGGCTCATCCCCGCCCTGTCCTTCGTCACCCGCAGCGCGATCAAGGCCATACTCCACGTCGGCGGCTGGAACGCTGCCGCCAGCGCCGCCACGATGCTTTACCGCCGTCTGGCGCCGCTGCTCATGAATCTGGCCTCGGGCCTCATGAGCCTGCCGTCCGGGCTCTTTGGCGTTCTCATCCTTGGGTTGAGCATTCAAGTGACGGTCTCTGTCCGCCGGCTGACCATGGGTATGACCGATGGCCTCGACGCGGTCTCGACCCGGCTCAGCATGACGGCCGACGCCAGTGCCATCCGCGCGCTGATGCATCATTCCACGCGCCTGCACGGGGTGGCCGCATTTCCCCTGGCCATCATCATCCTGCTGGTGCCTGAGATTCTGCTGCGACTGTGGCTCGGGGGGCGAATTGACGACCCCCAAACCACATTGCCCCTTGCGGTCACGCTGATCCAGATCATGACCCTGGGCATGGTGGCTCGTGCGGTCTCCGCCGGTTGGATTCGTATCCTCTACGGCGCTGGGCACGTTCGGCGCTACGCTTGGTTGATTATCGCCGGTGCGGTGATGTACCCACTCGTGTTCGGTTTGCTGTTGGTCATCCTGCCCACGGCCTCACGCTACACCGCCGTGACATGGGCGTACTCCGCGGTCCTGGTGATCGTTCACGGCTTGCTCGTGCCCCTCGCCGGCGCACGGGCCTTGCGGATCAGGTATGCCGATTTCTTTGTCCCGCTTGTGCGCCCGCTGATCGTCGCCGTCGTTTGCTCGCCGATGCTTTTGCTCGCCCACGGAAAGCAAGGACAATCGGAGTTGCTGTGGCTGATCGCCGCTCTCGCGTTGTACGGTGTGACGTATCTGGGACTGTGCATTGCGTTCGTGATGAATCAACTGGAACGGCGACGATTCACCAAGGCCGCTTTGCGGCGGCTGCCGTTCCGACGCCCAGGCAAAACAAACGACATGCACTAAGGGGGCGGCAACCTAGTCGCGTGCGCTTATCTCACGATACAACTGTTCATAGCGATCCAACACGCGCTCAACGGTGAGGTTCTGCAAGACCCAGTCTCGCCCTTTGACGCCCATCGATTGACGCCTCTGGTCATCGGACAGCAACTCCACGATGGCATCTGCGATCGCATCCGGTGAAGCATCGGCGATGACGGCTCCGCCGGTGGACTCAAGTTCAGGCCAGATGTCAACACCTTTGGTTGTAATCACCGGTGTACCACAGGCCAGCGACTCTAAGAGCACGAATCCCCAGTTCTCCTGGTGCGTGGGCAGGACGAAGAGGTGCGCGGCCTGATAGAGCGAGACCTTTTCCTTTCCGGTCACGAACCCGACAAATGCGACCTGCTCCGTCAGCGCGCGCTCCTTGACAAGCTGTCGAAGCTGCGCTTCGTACGGCTCGTCACCGGTGCCGGCGATAAGCAGCTTGAACGCAACACCACGTCGGCGCAGCTCACCGGCAGCTTCGATCAGCAGATCGACCTGCTTCTTCGGATGCAGCCGGCTCAGGAACAACAGAACCGGCTGGTCGGTGCTGGGAATCACCGACGCGAAGGCTTGGCGCGCGAGTTGGGGCCCGGGAAGGTCGACGTACTCCTCAAGGTCGAAGATGAGCGGCAACACAACCGGGCGACCCTTTGGGTACCACTTCTTGGACTGTTCACGTTCGGCTTGAGCTGTGCAGTGGACCGCGGCCGCCTGTTCGAGGAACCGTCGTCCCTTGATTGCGAGATACAAACGCTTCTTGAGCGCCTTTTGCTTCATCGACCAGTCGTCCAGCATGCCATGGATGCCGACAAGGTACGGGACGCCGGCTTGGCGCGCAATCCGACCCAGTTGAACACAGATTGGATCCCATGGCACATGCAGATGCACCACGTCGACCGACTGCATGCAACGGCGCGCTCGTCGCGCCGAGGCGCGAGTGAGACGAGCAAAGATTCGGTCCCGACTCAGCAGCTCCACACGCGGGGTACCGGCTCCGTCGGTC
>JACZXL010000242.1:0-543 GCA_022571635.1 Planctomycetota bacterium | reverse complement strand
GAATACAGATTGGCTCCCCCGGACACTGCAGATGAACCACATCCGCTTCCTGGATGATCCGTCGCGCATCGAGCGTTGCCGGCTGCGTTAGTCTCGGAAGCGGCCCGGATCGCCCTTGAAGGGTGTGAACACGAGGCAGGCCGTCGCCGCCGCTGCGCCAGGCCGAAGGCACATCTGAAGAATCGCCGGCCAGAAGTGTCAACTCGTGCCCGCGATGTGCCAGGGCCCGACACAGATCGAGTACGGCCCGGACAACACCGCCATCTTCCAGTTTTATCCTCGACATGTACTGGACAATCTTCATAACCGACCGATCTTGGGATCGCTGACCGTCAGCTTCATCACACGGCGAAAGTTCTGGACGGTGTCTCGGAGACAGCAACGACACCGATGAGGATGCAAGGATCTACCAGGATACCGATCGGATGGATGAGCAACACATCGCAAAACCCCAACCGTCATCTCGGACGTGCTCGTCGGCAGCGGCCCATCCGTGTTACGCGGGAGCGTGTCGAAATCACCTTCAATTCTTCACAATGCCGG
>JACZXL010000030.1 GCA_022571635.1 Planctomycetota bacterium | reverse complement strand
CGTTCGCCTGGGTCCGACGGCGGTTTGGACGGCGTCGGGAGGGTGACGGACGAAAAGCGATCGCGTTGATGGCATCCTCGATTTTCTACCTCGCGTGTGTTCTGGGCATCGCCACGGCAGCCCTGTACCTGTTGGTTCGCCCCGGTGCCCGCGCTCTCAAGCTCGGGGCGACGGTCGTGGGGCTCGGGGCATTGGGATGGCTCGTGCAGCAGTTCGTCGGCATGCTGGGGGGCGACGACCCTTCGGATCGGCCCGGCGTCATTTTCTTCATTTTCAGCCTGATCGCAGTCGCCTCGGCGGTTCGGATGATTACCCACAGCCGGCCCATCTACTCGGCGCTGTATTTCGTGATGGTGGTGCTGAGTTCGGCCGGCCTGTTCCTTTTGCTGGAAGCGGAGTTCATGGCCTTCGCGCTGGTCATCGTCTACGCCGGGGCGATTCTCATTACGTACTTATTCGTGTTGATGCTGGCTCAGCAAGCGCCGGGGGAGGATGGGACGGTGCAATCGCCTGAGTACGACCGCATACCGCGTGAGCCGGCGGCGGGCGTCGCGGTGGGGTTCGTCATGCTCGCCCTGCTGAGCGAGATGATCTTCAGCGGCGTGTCGACGGAGCTGGCAGCGCCTCCGGTCGCGGCGGCGGAGGTTGCGGCCTGGCAGGAGCTTGAGCAAATGCCGGGGCGGCTTCGCCGTGAGCTGATCCGCGTTGATCCCGATCTTGAAGACTCTTTCCCCGCCGACCAGACCCCGGCCCAGTTCAGCCGGATCGACGAGCAGGGGGGCATCTTCACCGTCGGTCCGTTGGGATCGTCCGGCCAGACGTACGAGGTCAGTCTGCCCCATTCGGCGATGCCCCAGAACATTCAGCGCGTCGGTTGGGCGTTGGTCCACCAATATCCCGCGAGCCTGGAGCTGGCGGGCGTGATCCTGCTGATGGCGATGTTCGGGGCGGTGGTTCTGGCCCAACGACAGATCGAGCTGAGCGATGACGAGAAGCTCGAAGCAGCTCGAGCGCACCAATCGGCACATGACGCTGCGAACGGAGGCGGCGCATGATGCTGGCTGCGATCGAAAACCTCGGCTCGATTACGCTGAGTCATTACATCTTCACCAGCGCGTTACTGTTCGTGATCGGACTGATCGGGTTCGTGACTCGGCGCAACATGATCGTCATGTTCCTCTGTACGGAGCTGATGTTCCAAGGGGCGGCGATCGCGATGATCGCCTTCGGCCGGTTCCATCTGAATGCGTCCGGACAAGTGTTTGTGATATTCATTCTGACGGTCGCCGCGGCTGAAGCGGCGCTGGCACTGGCGCTGGTGGTGTTGTTGTACCGACGGCGGGAGACGCTCAGCGCCGAGGTATGGTCGGAGTTGAAGGAGTAGTCGTCCTCGTGCTCGGTTCGTTCGCCGCAACCATTCTGCCCATCGTCGTCTCCTCGGAGTCGGCTGTTGTTGATGTTCCGGTCGCGCAGGCGACGGACGCCTTCGGCTGGGCGGCGCTGATCCTGTGGCTGCCGGCGCTTTCGACGGTGTTGTGCGGCCTTTGCGCGGTGATGAAGGTCAAGAGCAAGCTACCGGGTTGGATCACGGTGGGGCTGCTCGGCACGTCGTTCCTCGTCACGCTGGCTCTCTTTTTCAGCTACGAGGATCCCGTCATCATCCACGCGCTTCAGTGGCTGAATATCAGTTGGAACGGCGACGGCGAAACTGTGCAGTTCGTCGCCAACTTCGCGCTCTATGTCGATTCGCTCACGCTGCTGTGGATGCTGTTTGTGACCGGTCTGGGAACGCTGATCGCGCTGTACGCCACCGAGTACATGGAGGTGGACGTCGGCAAGGGGTACACGCGGTTCTTTGCGGGGATCAGTGTGTTCCTCTTCGCCATGACCGCGCTGGTTCTAGGCGACAACCTCGTCATGCTCTACCTGGGCTGGGAAGGCGTCGGTTTCGCCTCGTATTGGCTCATTGGGTACTACTATCACAAACCCTCCGCCGTCGCCGCCGCAAAGAAAGCGTTCATCGTCAATCGCATCGGCGACCTCGGTCTGGCGCTGGGCATCTACTTCATCTGGCACAACTTCGGCACCGTCGAATATCGCGTGCTCTTCGAGGCGCTGAACGCCGGCGGATATTCCACCGAAACGGCCGGCTGGTCGGTCCGCGCGATCCCGTATCTGTTGATGCTGGGCGCGTTCGGCAAGTCGGCGCAGCTTCCACTCTACGTTTGGCTTCCCGATGCGATGGAAGGCCCCACGCCGGTCTCCGCCCTGATTCACGCCGCGACGATGGTGACCGCGGGCGTGTACCTGATCGCGCGGATGTATCCGGTGATGCTGCTGGACGAATACGCCCTGCCCATCGTCGCGTGGATCGGCGGGCTCACGGCGCTTTTGGCGGCGACGATCGGCATGGCGCAATACGACATCAAGCGCATCTTCGCCTATTCGACGATCTCACAATTGGGGTACATGTTCCTCGGGCTGGGTGTGTTGACGTCCTTCGGCGCAGCGTACCACGTCTTCACCCACGCCTTCTTCAAGGCCGTGTTGTTCCTCACCGCCGGGGCCGTGATGCACGGATTTGCCGGGCAACTGGATCTGCGCAAGGTGTCCGGTCTGCGGCACATGCCCGGCTGGCGCATTGTCAGTTGGACGATGTTCTACGGCTGCCTGTGCCTCGCCGGCTTCCCGCTGATTACCAACGGGTTCTACTCCAAGGATCAGATCATCGCGCAGGCGTTCATCACCCCGGGATTCGGATTCGTCGCGCTCGGCGTCATCGGCCTGATTACCGCGTTGTTTACAGCGTACTACGCTTTCCGTGTGTGGTTCCGTGTCTGCGCCGGACCGGTCCACTTTGAGCCTGGCGATGACCATCACAACGGCGAGCATGGTGGGGGGGAGTTTCACCCGCACGCGCCGCGCCTGGTCATCAACCTTGTCCTTGTTGTCATCACGATCGGTGCGATCGGGTCGATCTTCCTGGGCGGTTGGGCCCTGCACGGAGTTGAGGATTCCACAGCGCTCTATGAAAGTCCGCATGTTGAAGGCGCCGGCTTCTGGGCGGACCCGCACCATTGGATGCCCTGGGTGGCCAGTGCAGCCGGCATCGGAGGTATCCTCCTGGCGTGGTACTTCCATCTGGCCAATCGCAACGCAGCGGAGCGCATGAAGAACGCGCTGCTCGCCAACGGTCTGACGCGCTGGCTGCCGACGGCGATGGAGAACAAGTGGTACGTCGATGAGCTGTACCACGCGACCGTCCGAGCGCCCCTGTGGATCTTGGGCCACTTCCTCAACCTCTTTGATCGCTACGTTGTGGACATGTTCCTCGTGGACGGCATCGCGAAGTTGCCACGCGCCTTAGCCAGGACATTCCAGCCCCTGCAAAACGGCATCTTGCAGTCCTACGCGGTATCGATGGCGGGGGGCGTCGCCTTGGTGGCGGTGCTCGTGGTGCTGATGCCGCAGCTCGTCGAGTGGGTGCGCAGCGTCATGGGAGGTGCCGGCTGATGTCGCTCGTGCCCCTGCTGATCTTGCCGCTGCTCGGCGCGATTGTGGTCGCCGTGTTCCCGGTTCGCCGGGCGAAATGGATCGCACTGGGCGTCTCGACGGCAACGTTCTTCTACAGCGTCGTGTTGGCGATGGCCTTCGACTGGCACGACGGCGGGTTTGCCTTCGCTTCCGACCCGCCGGTGGGATGGCTGGACGAGTTCGGTATCACGCTGAGCATGGGCGCGGATTCCGTGTCGATGTTCCTGGTCCTGCTCACCACGCTGCTCATGCCGCTTTGTATCTGGGGATCGTTTACCGGCGTTACGGAGCGGATCAAAGAATACTTCGCTTGGATGCTGGGCATCGAGGCGGCGATGATCGGCGTGTTCATCGCCCGCGATCTCATCTTCTTCTATGTCTGCTTCGAGTTCACGCTCATCCCGATGTACTTCCTCATCGCAATCTGGGGGAGCACCAATCGGGCCAAAGCGTGCATCAAGTTCTTCCTGTTCACGTTCACCGGCTCACTGATTGCGCTGGCCGGGTTCTTGTATATCGCTTGGCAACACGCGGCGTTACCGGGCGGCGAATGGACGTTCGACATCGCGCGGTTGACGACCTTCGCCGCCACGGGACTGAGCGCAACCGAGCAGGCCTGGGTGCTGTTGGCGCTGATGGCCGGATTCGCGGTGAAGGTGCCGCTGTTCCCCGTGCATACGTGGCTTCCGTTGGCGCACACCGAAGCGCCGACCGCCGGTTCGGTCATCCTCGCCGCCGTGCTGCTGAAGCTGGGGACCTACGGCCTGTTCCGGTTCGTGCTGCCGATGGTCCCGGAGGCGGTCGTGGAATACGCGCCCGTCATCGCCGTGATTTCGATCATCGGCATCCTGTACGCGGGGCTGATCTGCTGGGTGCAGGAAGACATCAAGCGGCTCATTGCCTACTCCTCGGTCTCTCACCTGGGCTTTTGCGTGCTGGGATTGTTTGCCCTGAATCCGCTGGGCGTGCAGGGCTCGGTTCTGTACATGATCAATCACGGCCTTTCCACCGGGGCGCTGTTCTTCCTCGTCGGAATGATCTACGAGCGCTACCACACGCGCGAAATGTCCAAGCTCGGTGGACTCGCCAAGCGCATGCCGGTGTGGGCGTTCTTCATGGTGTTCTTCGTGCTGGCATCAGTTGGTTTACCCGGCTTGAACGGATTTATCAGCGAGTTCTTGTGCCTGATCGGCGCGTTTACGGCCAGCGCGGACAATGCGGCCTATCCGGGAGTGCTCGGGCCGTGGTATGCCGCGGCGGCTGCCTTGGGGATGATCATCGCCGCCATGTACCTGCTCATCATGACGGGCAAGGTCGTGTTTGGTCCCCTCAAGGAGCCGGCCGCGACCAATAACAGCCACGGCGCGAAACTTCCGGCCGATCTCACTTTTCGGGAGATTGGCGTGCTGGCCCCACTGGCGGTGCTGTGCCTCTACATCGGGTTCCAGCCCAAGCCGCTGACCGATGCCTTGCAGGGACCGATCACACAGGTCCTTGCGGTGTATCCGGAAACCGTCAGGCAGCACCTGGCCGAGAACGCGCCTGCGATCGACGAGCTTGATCGCGTGATACTGACCATGACCGAGACTGATTCCGACCGGAACAAGGGAGCCGACGATGGCTGACAAGCTGTGGTTCCTGATTCCCGAGATATGGCTGTTCGTCGGCGTAGTCCTCGTCTCCGTCATGGGTCTGTCGCGGCGGAAGATGTTTCGCGACCTGCTGCCGTTGGTGGTCTGCGTCTTTCTCGTAGGGGCGTTCATCATCACGCCGTTGCTGTACAGCGAGCAGCGCATCAGCGCCGCCGGGCTGCTGATGCCGATGCTGGGCAAGTATGTGAAGATGCTGGTCTGTGCGATCGGCGTGATCCTGACGATGCTCAGCGTCGGTCTGATTGATCGCGGCCTGGAGGCGTCGATGTCGGCCGGCCGAACCCGCTTCGATCCCATTCGCGTGAACCGGGGCGAGTACTTCTCATTCTTCATGCTGAGCATCATCGGCGTGATGTTGGTGTGCAACGCCAACGACCTGATCTGGCTGTTCCTGGCCCTGGAGCTGACGTCGCTGCCCACGTACATCATGGTGGCCATCAGCCGGCCCTCGCGCAAGGCCCAGGAGGCGGCGGTCAAGTACTTCTTCCTGGGCGCGATGTCGGCGGCGATGTTCCTGTATGGGTTCGCGCTTCTGTATGGCGCGACGGGCGAGATCGAGCTGACGAAGTTGCGCGACGTTTTCGCGGCGCAAGCGGCGGCCGGCGGACTGAATCGAGTCGCCATCGTCGGACTGATCCTTACCGTGATGGGCATCTCGTTCAAAATGGCGGTGGTGCCGATGCACTTCTACGCAGCCGACGTCTACGAAGGCGCGGCTTCGCCGGTGACGGCCTTCCTTGCGTTCGTCCCCAAGACGGCCGGCGCCGTGGCCCTGATTCTCATCCTGAGCACGGTCGGATGGGCCGGACATTATGGAAACGGCGCCCACGGCCTGCCGAGGGAGATCCTCACCGCGCTGTGGATTATGGCGGTGCTCACGATGACGCTGGGCAATATCGGCGCGCTGCTGCAACGATCCGCCAAGCGCATGCTCGCCTATAGCTCGATCGCGCACAGCGGCTACATCCTGATCGGGTTGATTGCCGGGCCGCCGCATGGACTCAACGCGGTGCTGTTTTATCTGCTTGCGTACGGTGTGATGAACACGGCTGCGTTTGCGGTGCTCGCTTCGTTTGAGCGCAAGGGTGAAGAGATCGAATCGCTGGCAGACCTGGCCGGTCTGCGCCACCGGTATCCGGTGATGGCGGTGGCGATGGCGCTCGCCGCCGGCTCGCTGATCGGCTTTCCGCCGCTGCTGGGATTTGCCGGCAAGCTGTACCTGTTCATCGCGGGCGTCGATGCCGGGCAGATCGCGCTGATCGTGATTGCGGGCGTCAACAGCGCTATCAGTGCGTTTTATTACCTGTGGCTCGTGGGACTGCCGATTCTGGCCCAATCCACGCCCCAAAGCGAAACCGTGGTGGCCAGGCCGGTCGTGTGGCCGCGCGTCGCCGCCGTCGTGACCGCGATCGGCGTGGTAATCCTTCCGCTGTTCGCCCAGTCATTGCTCAAGGCGTCACAAGCGGTAACAGTCGAGCGCGAAACGACGGCCCTTGACGTGACCCTCGCCCCGGACCAGCCCGAACACCCAACGTCGCCGTAACGAATGCTCGCGCCCCCGCCGCTTGCGCCTTGGCGATAAAGCCGCTTGCGGCTTCGCGACAGAACCGTTCAAATGCCTTGCCTACGGTCTCTGATCTCCTGGTCGACTGTCAAAGACGTACAATCGCCAACGGTCCGGGGGTGCTGCACAGCGTCTTCGCCCTGCCGGAATCACCCGCACAGCGTTTGCTTTGTCCGTGCAGCATGGCAGCAGCCCCGCTAGACTGAACGGTTGAATCAGCAATTATGCGCATGGCAGCGCAGGGTTGGAGCCACAGTAACCTCATGTGTCCGAAGTCTCCCCGGCCAGGCAACCAGCATGATGCCACGGCAAGCGGTATGGCGCCGCGGTATGCGGGCCTGTGGATCCGCTTTGCCGCACTCGCCACCGACGGCCTGCTCTCTTGTGCCATCTTCTTCCCGGTGACGCGCCTGGTAAAGGGGGTCTGGCTCATGTCGCCCCGTGATCACAACTGGGTGTCCGGCTGGTTCATCTTCGATCCGCTTTGCCTCGCCTTCCTCATCGCGATGTTTTTCTACTTCAGCATTCTTGAGGGTTTCTTCGGAGCCACGGTCGGGAAATGGATCGTCGGAGTGCGAGTCACCCGTTTGGGCGGGGGGCATCCCGGTCTTGGTCGAGGATTGGTCCGCAACTTGTTGCGGCTTGTGGATGGATTGCCAGCCTTTTGTATTCTCGGCATCGTCCTGATCGTCACGTCGCCCGAGTGTGCGCGGTTTGGCGACCGGCTGGCCGGTACCCGTGTGCTTCGGTCGGCGTCATGAGAGGATACACTGGACCTGTCAGTTCATAGAAAGGTCCCGGTTGACGCGCGACGCATTACAAGCGCCTTCACCGCCAGCCGGTCTGCTTGCGACCCGCAGGTGACCCTGGTCGTGAGAGGGCCAGCAGCTTGCTCTGTCAGCGCGACGGGCTCGGTGATGCCCCAGGCACCGGCGAACGACCGTCTGATCAAGGCCCAAGATCAGGCCGATTGCGGCGAAACCGCAATAGAGAGGAGAGAGCAGAAAGGAGACAGTAGAGCAATGCCGAGGGGCCGGCTCATCGACCCGGCAATCTGCCGCGCGGCCTGCCATAGCCCGAAATATTCACCGCTGAGACGCTGAGCACGCAGAGATTCGATATTTGTTCGATTCGACAACGCACCACTTCACGTCCTTGCGCGCACCGTGCGCTTGACCAGTCCAGACCCATGCCCTCATAATCACCGTTGTGACAAGGCTCTGCGCTCTCTGCGGCTCTGCGGTGATGAATAATCTGGGCTAGGTTGCCGCGGCTTCGGCTTCTTCTTTGTCGGAATCGTCGCGCATTCGACTGTGCTGAAAGACGAAGCCGGTGACGGCGGCGACGGTGACGATCAGCGGCAGGAGCAGTTGGTTTGCGATGAGGCTCGTTTGCACCGACTCGCTCCAGGCGGGAACGTGCAGCAGCAGCGTGATTCCCCCAAAGACGGCCAGGGCCGCGCCGCCGATTGAGGTGAATATCACCACGACGAGCCGGAACATGATGAACGTGGCCAATCCCAGCGCGATCCCACCCATCGCAGCGCCGGCGAGGTGGGCCTCAGGCGAATGGCTGAACGCCGTCCACAGGTTAGCGCCGATGAACGCGCCGGTGAGCGCGCCGAAAATCGCCACCGCAAACCGCAGCAGCGGCGCCGCGACGATGGCACAGAGCAGCCCCAGTGCGCCCATGACGATGCGAGAGTTGCCCATCTGTTTGCTGAGCATATGGCCGAGCCCCAGCCCGCCGAGAAAAGCGCAGACGATGACGACTTTCTTGTGCCATTTGTAGCCATTGAGTATGCACAGCGCGCCCACGACGACGAAGATGGACGCCCACACGATGTGCAGGTTCGCCAGAGCCGCCAGCAGCTCCTCCGGGTGGTTGAGAATGTCCAGCCGGTTGACGGTCTCATTCGCAGCTGCGAGCGGACTGACGTCTGTTGTTTGGGCAAGTACGAATGGTGCGCTGTTCATAGCAAGACCTCGATTGTGGGCGGAGCAGAAAGGGGAGAGCTTGATCCAAACGTCTTGCGCAGCTACGCACTGCCGACGATGATCGTTTTGACCTCGTTCGGTTCGACTTCCTATCCAAGCTCGAAGGAACTAGTCGGCGGACTTATCGGCACGCTTGCGTCGCATCGTCCACTGAATGGCAAGCCCGATAACTGCGGTGACCATCCACCAGCCCAGCCAGCTCCCGGACGACTCAGGCATCCACGAGGCCTCAGACAGTCCGGCGCGGCTTGCCAGCGTCCATGCGCAGCTCAGCCAAAGCAGCGATCCACTGAACGCGGTGACCACGACAGCGCTGAAGCCCCGGGCCAGAGCGCCAAGGAGCATCCCCACGAGCAATCCGCTCAATGCCGAGGCGATGACCGTTGGTCGGGCCGAGGCTGGTGTGGTATCCCATTTGGCCTTCAAGGCGTCCTTGAGCTGCCCGGCGATGTGCTGGATGTGATCGACGTATCGCTGAGCTTGCTCGGGGATTTCCAGCGAGTCGCCGAGGGACTCAGCTGCGAGGTCCAAGGGAAGATCCAGCGGTAGATCAGGTGGGGCACGCTCAGGTGGGGCTTCGGGAGGATCTTGATTGGGACGATCTGGATCGATCCGATCAAGCCACTCGGCAAGCTCATCCGGCAAGGGGATATCGGGGATGGGGCCGGAGAGGCCCTCGGGATCGGCGAGTTGCTCTTGGGTCGACTGGGCGTCGCTTGAGCCGCCGATCTGGGCGAGGGTCATCGTGGCCAGGGAGGCCGCGATCCCAAGGGTCAGGGCGAAGGCCACCGCCACCACAAGCCTCGAGGCAAGGGCGGCCACGCAGGCGAAGACGATGCCGCCCACGACCGCGGGGATCCAGATCTGCATACCCAGGCCCATCAGCTCCCCGATCATCCAACCAGCGGCGCCGCCCAGGACCAATCCGATGGCGGCGAAGGCACCCAGAAGGATCCTCCGACCGGCCGCCCAGAGCAGCAAACCGGCGATCAGGGCCAGTCCCACCGGTATCATGCCGGCGAGGGGCAGATCCGTGATGGCCTGGGCGATGTCGTTGGCTTGATCCATCCAGTGCTTCTCGGGTGCTCCCGTCTGACTTTTTCGGAATTCCCGGCTGCGATATTCGACCGCGAGCCGTTCGGTGCCGATCTCAGATGCTACACGACACGCAGGCGGATGAGGATGCCACAAGACCAGCCGAGACAGGATGAACAGGCCGAGGCGGACCGATCGCCGGCGGATCAGGTCGATTTGACGGCCCTGCGCCGCCAGATCGACGAGATCGATCGCAAATTGGTGCAAATCGTCAGCGATCGAGCCCGGATCGTGGTCCAGATCGGCAAGGCGAAGCGCGGCGACGGAACGCCGATCTACGCCCCGCATCGCGAAAAGGAAGTCCTGGCCCGCGCGATCGCCAACAATCCCGGGCCCCTGTCGGATCGCACGATCGAGGCGATCTATCGCGAGCTGATGTCGGGGAGCTTCAGCCTGGAGTTGCCCTTGCGGGTGGGGTATCTCGGTCCGCAAGGCTCGTTCAGTCACGTGGCGGCGATCCGTCACTTCGGCTCATCAGTCGAGTGCGATGATCTGCACGAGATCGATCACGTGTTCGAGGAAGTGCAGGCCAAGCGCTGCCACTACGGACTCGTGCCGTACGAGAACTCGATCGGCGGGGGCATTACCGACACGTTGGATGCGTTCCAACTCTTTGACGTGACGATCTATGCCGAGGCGTTGATCGACGTATCACAGACGTTGTTGACCAACTGCCCGCCGAATGAGATCAAACGCATCTATTCCAAGCCGCAGATTTTCAGCCAGTGTCGCCAGTGGTTGAGCAAGCACTATCCGGAGGCTGAGTTGATCTCGATGGCGAGCTCCTCGGCCGCGGTTCGCCACACCGCTAGCGAACCCAACGCCGCCGCCATCGGATCCGAGTTGGCGGGGGAGATTTACGGTGTCAAGCCGCTATTCGAGCACATCGAAGACAAGCCGAACAACGTCACGCGCTTCCTGATCATCGCCACGGAATCGGCGCTTCCGACGGGCGAGGACAAGACGTCGATCATGTTCGTCACCGCCCACAAGCCCGGAGCGCTGGTGGATGTGCTGGGCGTATTCCGTGATGCGAGTATCAATCTCAGCCACATCGACAAGCGACCGAGTGGCCGTAGCAACTGGGAGTACACCTTCTTCATCGACTGCGACGCGCATCGCAGCGATGAGAACATGGCCGCCGCGATCAAGGCCGCTCACAGCCATTGCCTCTCGCTGAAGGTGCTCGGCTCGTATCCTCGGGCGCAGCGAATCCTTTGACCGTGAATCCGCCCCGGAAGCGGCCCTTTGGCGTATCGGGATGTGGTTTACTTTGTGAAACGGCAACCCAGGGCCTACCATATACTCATGTCTATGGCCCCCACGTTGCTTCATCGTGTCGTTTTTGGATTGCTGTTGGCCGGTCATTTCGCGCTGATCGGCTGTGAGAACGAAGGATCGGGGCAAACGGATGCGCAACCCGCCTCGATTACTGACGCCTCAAATGCCGCGCCCTCGACAGGCGCACAACCAGCCGTGACGACCGGATCAAAGCCGACGCCGCCGCCCTCTCCATCAGCTATTGGAGAAACAATGTCCGCTTCGCCTCACACTACCGGTCAGGACGTGGCCGAACACAAACACACCAATCGGCTTATCAACGAGACGAGCCCCTATCTGCTGCAACATGCGCACAACCCTGTGAACTGGTATGCCTGGGGACCGGAGGCCTTCGAAGCGGCTCGCACCCAGAATAAGCCGATCTTCCTCAGCATCGGCTACTCGACGTGTTACTGGTGTCACGTCATGGAGCGGGAGAGCTTCGAGATCGAGGAAGTTGCTGCGGTGATGAACGCGCACTTCATTTCGATCAAGGTGGATCGAGAAGAGCGCCCGGACGTTGACGACATCTACATGGCCGCGGTTCAGGCGCAAACCGGACGAGGCGGTTGGCCGATGTCCTCGTTCCTGGAGCCGTACAACCTCAGGCCGTTCTACACAGGCACGTATTTTCCTAAGCCGCAGTTTATGACTCTGCTTACGCAAGTGAACGACGCGTGGCAGACGCGCAACGACGACATCCTCGCCGATGCCGTCCAACTGGCGAGCGCCGTGGCCCGACGTCTCGAATCCGCCGGGCGACCCATCCCGCTCGGTGAGCAGCAGATCGGTCAGGCGCAGTCGATCCTGATGCAGAGTTACGACCGCCAGAACGCCGGCTTCGGAGGCGGGCGGGGCAACAAATTTCCCATGCCGGTGTATATCGAGTTGCTGATCGCCGTCGGCTGGGACGATCCTGCTGCCCAAAGCGCGATCCTCCACACGCTCGATCGCATGGCGACGGGCGGGATGTACGATCAGATCGGCGGGGGATTTCATCGTTATAGCACCGATCCGAAGTGGCTCGTGCCGCACTTCGAGAAAATGATCTATGACAACGGGCAGTTGGCGTCCGTGTACGCCGAGGCGTATGAGCGCAGCGGCGATCCGTTCTATGGTGAGGTTGTGCGCGAAGTGCTCGATTTCGTCATGCGTGAAATGACCGATCCCGCAGGTGGTTTTTACAGCGCCCAAGATGCCGAGGTCAACACGCGCGAGGGCGAGAACTACATCTGGACGGCCCAGGAGATTCGCCGAGCCCTCGGCGATGCGGGACTTGGGGCCGATATCGAGTTCACGCTCGAAGCTTACGGCTTTAGCCGCGGAACAAACTTTCGAGACCCGCACCATCCGGAGGATGGCTACAAGAACGTTGTGTACCTGATTGATCGCCCCGACGTGATCGCCCAGCAAATGGGCATTGATGTCGACGAGTTCAACGAGCGCCTTGAGGCTGTGAACGCGGCGTTGTTGGCGGTTCGTGATCAACGCGACCAGCCGGGGACGGACGACAAAATATTGGCCGCATGGAACGGCTTGATGATCGCAGGCATGGCCGACGGCGGACGAGTGCTCGACGCGCCCGGCTTCGTTGACGCCGCCCGCGCCGCGGCGCAGTTCGTTCTGAGCACCATGCGCAGCGAAGATGGTGGATTGCTTCGCACGTATCGAGCCGGTCAGGCCAAGATCGACGCATTCTCCGTGGATTACGCCTTTATGATTCGCGGGTTGATCGCGCTTCATCGAGCTACGGGCGAATCGCAGTTCGTGGATGAAGCGGTGATGCTGACGGCGGCGGCGAGGGACCGCTTTTGGGATTATCGACTCGGCGCGTACTTCGACACGCTGCCCGATCAGGCGGACCTTTTCGTCCGCACGAAGTCCACGTATGACGGGGCGGTGCCGTGCGCTAATACCGTTATGGCGCAGAACCTGCTCGCTCTGTACGAACTGACGGAGGATGAAGCGTACCTGGAAGATGCTTCGGCCCTCCTGCGCGGGATCAGCAGTCAATTGTCACGGAATCCGGTCTCCACGGCTCTGGCGACCGTCGCCCTGAAACGGTTCGTCGATGAGCATCCGCAGCGGTCAGCTGCGCTGTCTTCCCTGACGCATGTAGATCAGGCGGTCGTACAACTCCAAACGAGCACGGCGGAAGTTCGCGTGTCCAAGGACGAGACGGCCGAGTTCGAGGTAACGCTGACGATCGCCAACGGGTACCACATCAACGCCCATGACCCCGGCCAGGCGTACCTGATCGGGCTCAACGTCCGGTTGCTCGGGGCGGGCGGCTTGGAGATCGAGCTGGAGTATCCCGAAGGTGAGCTATTCCGCGACGAGATTCGCATTCACCATGGGACGGTCATACTGCCGGTGCGGATCACGCGCGTCGGCGAGATGACGGGCGAGCCGAAGCTGATGGTGACGTACCAAGTCTGCACGGATCAACTCTGCCTGGCGCCAACGACGAAGGCGATTCCCGTGACGATCGTTGCCGAATCGTCTGGCGATTAGCCGGCGACGATCGTAACTCGCTACTTGATCCCGTGCATCATCCGTTTGAGGATGGGGGTAAGTAGGAGGATGAGGACGCCGGCACCGATCGGGAACACGACGAGCATCAAGAAGAAGCCCGCCAGGCCCTCGAAGCCGAGGAACGTCAGCTCGGCCTCGCCCGTTTGGATATCGGGGATGAACTTTGTGGAGACACGTGCGACGAGCCCGGCGACCAAGTTCGACAGCGCGAACGTGAAGAACCACACGCCCATCATGAACGACTGAAGCCGCGCTGGCGCGAGCTTCGTAACCATTGAGAGTCCTACAGGCGAGAGGCAAAGCTCGCCCCAGGTGACCACAATGTAGGTGATGAGTAGCCAATGTGGACCCGCCAGTCCGTCGCGCGCCTCCATTGCACCGAATACCATCGAGATGAAGGCTAGGCCTAGCAGCCAGAGCCCGATAGCGAATTTCAATGGGGTTGACGGGTTGAGCCTCAGTTTGTCAAGCCGGAGCCATAGCCACGCGAATACTCCGGCGAGCAGGAGGATACAGAGTGGGTTGATGGATTGGTACCAAGTCGATGGAAACTGCTCTGCGCTCCCGAGTTTCGCGCTTAGCGAGTCGATGTCCACAAGTTTCCAAACGCCGAGCGCCAGCGCAGCCGATCCAGTGGCGGCCAGCGTCCATACGCCGACGGTCTTCCACCGACCGCGGATCAGACGGTAACCGTAACGAAGGAGCAGCGGTACGAGCAGGACAAGCCCGCCGAAAAGCGCCACATACCACGGTCCATAGTCCGGGTTCTGACAGAACTCGCGGAACCAGTCGGGAAGGGGCAAAGGGCGATTGGTCTGCTGATCGGCGAACACGTTCATCGTACTGCCGGCCTGCTCAAACGCCGTCCAGAAGAAGATGTTGCCAATGAACGCCAGGACGAAGATGACACCGAGCGGAGCGCGTTCATGTGGTCGCTGGGCGAGAAGGAACGCAACAATCGCTCCGACAATGATGCCCGCTGCGCCGAGCCACACTATTGCCTGCCTCATGTTATTGGCCGTGAGCCACGCCCAAAGGTCCAGGAAGGGAGTCAGCCCGCCGCTGAGCCAAAGGATCAGTGGGACGACGGGGATAGCGACGATTCCCCCAAGGAGGCCGAGAAAAATAGCGACTGATCGTGCCTTGGACCGCTCGCCCAAGTCCACCGCTTTACCGCACTCAGGGCAACGCTTATGCCCGGCGCGAAGGTCATAGCCACAGGATTCGCATTGCTCAGGCGGTCCTGTGCGCGGCCCGGGCGGCATCCCGATGTTCCCAAGGTAGCGCGGTCTGAATTTCTGATAAAAGAACAGGCCTGCAATCATGCCGACGGCGGCCGACCCGAAACCCCAGTGCCATCCGACTGTCTGCCCGAGTGTTCCGGCAATGAGAGGGGAAAAGAACGCGCCGAGATTGATGCCCATATAGAAGATCGTGAAGCCCGAATCCCGGCGCGGGTCGTTCTCCTCGTACATCTGCCCGACCATGACGCTGACGCACGGTTTGAAGAAACCCGTCCCGACGATGATCAGTGCAAGACCGATCATGAACGAGACAACAGCACCGGGACTGTTTTGGAACGTGACAACCGTGCCGGGTGTGATGTCAAAGTAGTTCGTAATGGCGAGTGTGATGTGACCTGCGGCGATCGTCCACCCGCCTAGCAGCATCGACCGGTGCGTCCCCAGGAACCGGTCCGCCAGGATGCCGCCGAATATCGCGGTAACGTAGACCATGAAGGTGTACACGCCGTAGAGCAAATAAGCGTTGTCGTTTGTCCACCCGAACCCCGGATTGTCGTTGGCAACGCCGCCGGCGAGTTCTTCGGCCGTGCTGGCGATCAGGTAGAGCACCAGGATCGCGCGCATCCCGTAGTAGCTGAAGCGTTCCCACATCTCGGTGATAAAGAGCACCCATAGTCCGCGCGGATGGCGGAGCTTGCCGGACTGGTTCTGATTGGGTGCTTGGTTCGTGTCACTCATGTTCGGCCTCGGGTGTGAGAGGAATCCTGGTTGGCGATTGGTGGGGCAGCATATACGATCTTGCCTATCTCTTGGACCCCGGACTGATCAGATGAGCGATACTTCCTCCACGGATCAAGCGCAGAACCATTCAGATCCCACTGATCGTCCGCTGGCGGAGCCGAACATCGCCGCGTCGACGAGCCTACCGGAGATCACTATCAAGGCGGTGATCCTGGGCGTTGTGCTCTGGATCATCCAGGCCGATGAGAACGCATATCTGGACCGGCTCGTGTCAGCGTCGCCTGATGCGCATCGAACCGAGTGCGCATCGGTGCGAGCGACATACCTGTTGATCAGCGGTCGTCCAGCTCGTCGGATGAGAGCAGGCGCAAGGCGGTCAGATCGATCACGCCGCCAGTGGGCCCGGCGAGCACAATCGGCCAGCGCTTCGACGCGATCAGGTGAGGGATCTGAATACCGGGCACGATTCGCCGCCGGTCGCTGGGATTAACAACGCTCTGCACGATGAGGCTATGGGCGTCGGTGATGAGCGCTAAACCATCGGACGTGACCGTGCCGGCGGTCGAGTGTTCGGCCAACAGAATACTTGCCCCGGCTCGTGTCGTGGTCGGCTGCCAGATCGCCATGCGCAGTGAGGCGGGATGGAAGAAGACCAAATGATCGGCGAGACGGCTAGGCAAACCGGATCCGCCCGCGCGACTGGCCAGACTCTGATAAGCGTCTCGCCGTGTCGCTGAGGTCATCAGCGTCAGATGCCCCAGCGACCGGCGCGACGACTCGGGATCGGCTGCGCGCATAAAGGTGGCGGCGAGCTCTCCGCGGTTGAGGCGCATGATGAACAATCCATGGCCAACGCCGCTGAACGTCGGCATGAGCCAGTCGTCACCTTCGGCGGCGATGGTCCATTCATTCTCTGCGGTGCGGATGACGAGATCGAAGTGCTCAGCGTCCTGAGCGCGGCGTGACCAGGCCAATTGACCTTCGGGGCCCAGCGCGGCAAAGGCGTTGACATGGTCATCCGCTACCAGCCACTGGATTGCCCCGGTCTCCCAGGCGACGTAGCCGATCCATCGTGATCCATCCGATCGCGGCGACTCGATGAGGAATCCGCGCTGATCGCACGATCGGCCGAGGATCGCCGGTTCGTTGATCGTGAATCGGTGCGAGGCTTCGCCGTTTGCCCAGTTCAAGTCATAGATCGAGATGGCGCTGCCGCGCGGTACGACGGCATCCGGTTCAGCCAGGACTGTCGGCCAGGACGGCCCGTACCCCGTTTGGGTGGCGACGGCTCGTCCATCTGGGCGAATAATCGGCAGCGTAAACCCGTCGTAGGGAACGGTTCCCAGCGGCAGGATTGCCGCGACGAATTGGCGGGCTCGAACGACCGGAATCGGTAGCGCAGACTGTTCAGGCGACGCCGAGGCCGCGGCTGGGCCGGACTGAGCTGAGCCGCCGGGCGGGGTCTCACAGCCACCGACGGCCAGCCCCACCATCGCCACGATCAATCCTGCGTTCGCCGCCGTCTGCATCACCCGTCGTTCAGATCGTCCACGTCCACTGGCGGCGACTGTGAGCGTTCATACTGCTTGTACAGCAGCCGCGAACGGAGATTGTCCTTATTCTTGCGCATCCTGCGCCTCTGTTCATCAAGCGGAAGCATCAGATCATCAAGGTACTGGAGCTCTTGGCGATTGAAGTTCGTATCGTTCTCAGTGGGGTCAACCACGATCACGGGGGTGATGAAGGCGATCAACTCGGTGCGGCTCTTCGTGGTCTCCCGCGACTTGAACAGTTCGCCGATGAACGGGATGTCGCTGAGGAACGGGAGTCCGCGGGTAATCTTCGATTCGACGTCCTTTATGATTCCGGAGATCACGATCGTCTGGCCGTTCTTCACAATCACCTGCGTTGTGGTCTCGCGGCGATCGAAAATCGGCGAGCCGAACAACTCGGCGCCGGGGACGATACTGGAGATCTCGAGATTGATCTCCAGATCGACATCACCCTCGATGGTGATGCGGGGGCGAACGTTCAACCCCACGCCGACCTGTTGATAGTCGATCTGTTCGTTGACCGTCCCCACATCGGTCGTTTGCGTGCCGATAAGGATCGGCACGTCTTGGCCTTGGAAGAAGCTGGCCTCCTGATTGTCGGCGGTGAAGATGCGCGGCTCCTGGAGAATGCGCACGTTGGTTTTCTGACTCAAGGCTTGAATCGCCGCGTTGAGGCTGAAATTGACGTCCAGGATCGACAGGTCGAGGAAGTTCTCAAACAGCGGGTCCTCCTGGCCGGTAAAGCCGAACGTTCCCCCGAGCCGGTTGTCGACGAGGTTGCCGCCGAGGATCGAGTCGCTGTTGGACAAGCGAAGTCCCAGGGCGAGCTCGTCCGTCAGCTCGATTTCAGCGATGATGACGGAGATCATGACCTGCCGCCCCGGGCTGTCGAGCTCGTTGACGATGAAGTCTCGAACGGCGTCGCGATACTCGGCCGGAGCGAGGATCATCACGGCGTTCTGGCGGTGTATGGGCACCACGCGGACCTTGCCGATGAGCGGGGAGGGGGGCGTCTCATCTTCGGTCTGCCGGGTCTGCTGCCAGGGGAAGGTGATGGTTCCGCCGTCGTCGCCTTCACGGGCGGCCCCGCCGGTGTCGCCCTGGGCCGGTCCACCGATCTCAAATCCGGCCAGGCCTGTCTCGCGCCGCTGGATATCGACGCGGGCTCCGAACGGGGCCAACAACGCGTTGACCTCATCGGCGACGGCCTCAGCATCGGCGTGCTTGAGCGGAACCACCAGGGGAAGGCGGGGGATAATGGGCCGATCGAGTTCGGCGATGATCGAGTCGAGGAAGTTGAAGCTCTCTTCGGTCTTGCACACGACCAGGAGTGTGTTGGAATCGGGGTAGGCCTCGATTCGATAGATGCCGCTGACAATGTCCTGGATGTCGGATCGTTGACCGCCGGCGCCGCCGGGACCGCGCCCGCCGAGGCGACCCCCGCTTTCCTGCCCCAGCAGCTCCTGCAGCATGTCACGCACCTTGATCGGATCGGTGTACTCCAGTTGATACACCTTGGCGGTGCCTTCCGGCCGGGGCAGGTCCCAGTCGTTCACGATAAGCTCCGCGATCTGATCGACCACGGTCGGCTCGCCGCTGACGGTGACGGAGTTCTGCTGGATGTCGACGGTGATGCGGAGCTCCAGTGGTTGGCCGCCGATCCCGTCGCCTCCGGACGCGGCGCGTGCGCGTTGCAAGGCGTCGCGGCGGCGCTGATCAGCCGACTGCCCGCGCCGCGCACTGGGTTGCTGCGTGCGCGACGAGCGCCCCCCCGAACGAGACTGCGTTTCCTCGAACAGGTCGAGAATCTGCTGGGCAAGCTGATTGGCGTCGGCATACGCCAGCCGGAACGTCATGGTTTTTGGAATCTTCCAAACCTTATCCAACTGGTTGATCATCTCCTGGACCCGCTGGCACAACCCGATGTCGCCCTGGAGGATGATCTGATTCGAGCTGATGTCCACGGTCATCGTCGCCCAGTCCGGCAATGTCTTTTCGATGCTGCTGCTGACGGTTTCGGCGTCGGCGTTGCGTAGTTGATAGAGCTTCGTGATGACCGTGCCGCGATTCGTCTCGCCCATGATGTCCACGTCGGGTCCGACGACCGGCGCACTGAACTGCAGAATCTCACTAAGAGGGGCAATGATGATTCGGTCTTCTTTCTCGATCACGCCGATCTCGTTCAAACGAAATGCCTGGAACAACAGATCCAGCGCTTCGGATCGGTCAATAAACTTGTCGATAATCAGCGTGATCTTCTTGGCCTTGAGGGTCGTGCTCAGATCAATCGGGATGACGACTTTGCCCGTGGTCTCGACAATGAACGAAATCGTCTTGTCGACCGGAACCTCGTTGAAGCTGAACTTCACCTTTTCCTCGCCGGCCGGACGACGCCCGTTGCGGGTCTCACCTCTGTTTGCCGGCTGCGGCTGTGGTTGCGCTTGGGCCGGCTGCGGACCGTTCGCAGGCAGCGGTTGCGGCCGACCGTCCTGGGCCGGCGCGGTCGAGCTCAGCAATCCGAGGCAAAGCAAAATGGCGCCGGCGGTCAAACATTGAGAACTAAGACGTTGGGGGATCACGGGGTCACCTCTCTTGAAACATCTCCGTGTGGATCATCGTGACACGCATTGGATCACGATTCCCGAATGCAACGACGAGACGACGTTGCTCATGCCGTCAACCATCGTCAGACGGTTGACGCCCGACCTGCCCGGGGGCTTTGACCGGCCGGTCGGCCGTGTCGGCGAACACGATCCCCGGCGTGGGGCGCTCGGTGAGCGAGTTCGACGAGAACTCGGTTTGGTAGTCCTTGAAAACGGGGACGTCGTATTCGCCGCCCGCGTACGCTAA
>JACZXL010000241.1 GCA_022571635.1 Planctomycetota bacterium | reverse complement strand
TACTCGCTGCCGGCACGACTGTGTCATCCTCATTTGTTGAACGTGCCCGAGACCCCCCTCAGGCCGAGCGAGGTCCCCTTCGCCAGCGTCGTCGCAGCCACAAAATGGCGATCGCACCGCTGGGAATAAGAATAAGGGCCTCACCGGCCGACTCGATCAACGCCAACTGCGCCCACGGTCCGGAGGCGTTGAGCACGGCTTGGATGGAGGCGCCCTCCAAACCGGACGCTGCGAGCTGCGCCGCCAAGGCCGTTACCGCTGCTTCGGCAAACCCCACACGACCGAACGGGATGAGCCGAGCCGTGAACGCCACCACGGCCAGGATCACAATGTGGTGCGTTGGCACGTCAAGTTCGAGGATCGCGGCTGCCGCCCACATGCGCCCCAGAAACGCGCTCAAGTCCAACAACCGAAGCACCATCGCCCCCCACAGCACACGATGGCTGCGAAGAATCCGATCGATGCCCTGACCATATTTTGCAAACAATCGGTGTGAGATAATCACGCGCGTCGCCACGCCGCCGACGATCAACAAGACGGTAACGATCATCGCCCAGATCCAGTCGAGGCTTGGCCTCATCATCGTCGCGGTAAGACACGCTCCGACGACGATCGCCATGATGTAGAGAATCGAGCCGAACCACGCCGCAATCTGCAAGAAACTTACGCGGTCCACACGCATGTGATATGCAACACGCGCAATCGCACCGGCACGGATCGGGGCGTAGTTCAACAGATTGCAGGCGAGATTCAGGCGTTGCAAATCCCAAAACGGCAATCGAGACACCGGCTGCACCGTAAGCCAGAACGTCGACCCGTTGATGAACAGGCTGACGCAGGTACATCCGAGCAGCACGGCGAGCAGCCCCACGTTCGCGTCGCGCAGCTTCGACCAATCGCCGCCGCCGATCGCGAGCTTTATGCACCAGATGAGCAGCGCCGCTCCGATGACGAAGCCGACGAGTTGGACGATCAGCCGCCGGGGCGAGAGCAGATGCGCATCGTTGATCGAGGTATCAGCCACGCGGAGTTTCAGTTTCGTTTGATCCTGCGCTGGGCGTGGTGGTCGAGCGAAATCGCTCTCGCACAATCACGCGGACCGCTTGGAGCGCGTCGATCCACCCGATCTTCTTCCCCGCGTTGATCGAGCGGGGGTCATAACTGACGGGCACTTCGGCGACGGTTGCCCCGATTCGAGATAGGCCGGCCATGATCTGTGGCTCGATCCCGAATCGCGACTCACTCAGCCACGGCCGAAGACGACGCAGCACGCCGATGGAGAAGACTTTGTAACAGCACTCCATGTCGCGGACCCGGTAGCCGGTCATCAGGTTGCTGCACGCGGTTAGCAGTCCGTTGCCCCAGCGGTGAAGCCGTCGCCGCAAACCGCGCATTGGACGATGCGCGCCCCAGCGCGTACCGATCACGGCCTGCGCCTCACCTCGAATGATCGGTTCGATAAGCTGCGCGTAGTCCGCTGGATCGTACTCGAGATCAGCATCCTGAATGATCACCAGATCGTCATCGGGCGGGTGGGTGTCGAGTACGGCATCGAACCCCGTCGACACCGCCGCCCCCTTGCCCCTATTCACATCATGGCGGTGCAGCGCAACCTCGCAACCTTCTTCCCGAAGCTGATGAACGAGTGAATCGAGCACGATGCGGCTCGGATCGTCGGAGTGGTCGTCAACGATCACGAGTTGTTTCCGCCAACCTTCGCCGAGGCGCGCATCGACAACGCGTCGCACGCACTCTTGGATGGTGTCGGGTTCGTTGTAGAACGGAATGACCACGTGCAAGGTAGGCACCGGGTCGCGGGATCATACGTCAAACGGTATGCCTTGGGCTTGCGGGCCTGTGTATGCGCCGTCGCCGAACGGGATCGCCTAGGGCGACGTCTGGGAATCTTGCTGATCGCCGGCGATGGAGTCCCGCATGGACGTGTCCGCCACGACGTTCTTCATGCGGTAGTAGTCCATGATGCCCATATGTCCTTTCCGAAAGGCTTCGGCCATCGCCTTGGGGACCTCCGCTTCGGCCAGGATCACCAGCGCGCGGTTCTTCTGCGCTTCGGCCGTGTATTCCGCCTCCTGGGCCACGGCCATGGCCCGGCGCTTCTCGGCCTCGGCCTGGAATCGCTTCTTGTCGGCCTCCGCCTGATCGGCTTGGAGCGCTGCGCCGATATTGGTGCCCACGTCCACGTCGGCGATGTCGATCGAGAGGATCTCGTAGGCGGTGCCTGAATCGAGCCCCTTGTCGAGCACCGCTTTGGAGATGGCGTCCGGGTTCTCCAGCACCGCCTTGTGCGATGCCGCGGAGCCGATCGCCGAGACGATACCCTCGCCGACGCGCGCGACGACGGTTTCTTCGGTCGCCCCGCCGACCAGCCGTGCGATGTTCGTTCGCACCGTGACCCGCGCCTTGGCTTTGAGCTGAATCCCGTCTTTGGCCACCGCGTCGATCGTCGTCTTCCCCGCTCCGGGAAGCGGAACGTCAATTACTTTCGGGTCGACGGAAGTTTTCACTGCCTCGAGGATGTCGCGCCCCGCCAAGTCGATCGCCGTGGCTCCCTCCCACGTCAGGGCGATCTTGGCTCGGTCGGCGGCGATCATCGCGCGAACCACGTTCGTCACCCGCCCCCCGGCAAGGAAGTGCGACTCCAGATCGTCCGAGGGAATATTGATCCCCGCCTTCTTGGCGCTGATGCGGTTGTACACGATCTCACGCGCGTTCACTTTGCGGAACTTCATCATGATCAGATCGATCAACCGCACCGGCGCGCCGGAGACCAGGGCCTGGACCCACAGGCCGACGAATTGGAAGATGAAGAACAAGAGGAACAGGACGACGATGCCGCCGAGAACCAAAGCCCCGATTATCACGGTCTCTAGGGCCAAGAGCATGATGGACGGTGGTGAATTCATGGTGTGTTGCCTTGTCAGCAGTTGATGCGAGCGAGGTCGACTGTGCCTGCGCCTAGCTTAGCACATCGATTGAGTCTTGGGACGCTGATCTGCGGCCCTGACCGATCCTACCGCGGCCGGACCTTGATCTGATTGTCGTAGACGTCCGTGACCACGACCGGCATATTGGCCTCGATGACGCCGGTCTCGGCCATGGCGTCGACGCGCTGTCCGTTGATCTTGACGAAGCCCACCGGTCGAAGGGCCGAGAGGGTCATGCCTTCGGCTCCGATCAATTCCTCTATTTGGCTGAGCCGTTGCGACCGGGCCTTCTCCGATTCGTGGTAGCGCTCCTCGCCTCGTTCCGGCAGCATCGCGGTTCCACCCAGCACCATCCGCTTGGACAGCGGAGAATGAAGCCAGAGCTTGAAGACGAAAACCAGCAGAATCGGCGTTCCGACCGCGTACACCGCCAGGGCCGTCACGCCGAACACCGTGTCATGCATGAAGAACGCAATGATGGATCCAATCGCCGCGGTCCCGCACAGCAGGGCCAGAATCCCACCGGTCGGCACGAGCAGCTCGATGAAGAACAACACCAGGGCCGCCGCGGTCAGGGCGATCCCCCACCACAGATAGGCGTCGGTCTGCTCTTGGGCCGCTTGGGCCAGCAACAGGCTCATCGTTCGGTTTCCTCCACTTCGATGACGAATCGGCCCACGGACACCACGCGCACCGGAGTTCCACGTTCGATATAGGTGCTCACGGACTTCACGTCCACCGGGCGCCCCTGGAAGCTGGCCCGGCCGGCCGGCCTCAAGTCGGTGGCCGCCACCCCCAGGTCGCCCGGCTCCAGCGCTCGGCGAGCCTGGCCCATCGCCTCCAGCAGGCCCAGCCCTGCCCCTTCACCCCTGTCTGCGGCCCCCAGCTCAGTCTTGAGCACAAGCTTTCCCAGGATCGGGAGCGTCTCCATCTGTTTGGTCACCAACCACAGCACGACCCCCGCCGCGAACAGCGAGGTCAACGTCGCCACCAGGCCAACCACCAGCTCCGACTGGCCGGTCGGCGTCCGCAGGTCGCCCGACACGAAGGTTCCGACCAGACCGACGAGCAGGCACAGCGCTCCCAGAATCCCCGCCACGCCGAAACCGGGGATCACGAACAGCTCCGCCGCCACCAGCAGCAGTCCCAGCATGATGAGCACGATCTCCCACCACTGCGCCATCCCCGCCAGCCACGGCGCTCCAATCAGAACCAGCAGCGAGACGAACGCGGTCGCCCCAAAGACGCCCACGCCCGGCGCTGCCAGCTCGATCAGGAGGCAAACGACAAAGATGAGGATCAACACGCCCATCACGATCGGATTGGTCAGGAACCGCACCAGCGACTCCGACCACGAGCGATCGTAGCGCAGCAGCGTGTGGGCCCCGAAGTACGCCTTGAGTTGTTCGTCGTTGGCGATGACCGTCGCCGCCAATCCGTAAGAAATTGCCTCGGCCGGCTTCACGACCAGAAGCCGATCGTTGGGGACCACTTGTCTTATGAGCCTCCACTTGCCGCGATCCGCTTCCGTCAGTAATGGTCGCGACGATGGCAAATCCTGCTCGAACTCGATCTGACGTTTCAACTCCTCCGGATCGACCGGTACGCCGTCCACAGGCGCCAAGTACTCGAACCAGGGTGCGACTTGGGGCGCGACTTGCGGGATGACTTGATTACCGGGCTGAGGCGACGGCGGTGCGACCGGAGTGATTTGATCCGGCGGCGCTTCGCCGAATACCAAGCGGTACTCCTCGCGGTCGGCGAAGATCTGTGCGCCTGTCTCTTGATTTTCGATGAGCCATAGCTCGACCCCTACACTGACGAACGCTTGAACCAGTTTCTCGTCGTAGTGGTTTCGCCTCGCCGAGTCGATCACCTCAGTAAGAATCGGTGCTTCTTGCTTTGCTCGCTCAGCCTGGGGTAACGGCCCCCACACACTGATCGGGGCGCTGTCGCCGAACGCTGCGTCGGGGACAACCACAATCTCGCGGCAGGCCAGCGCGATGAGCGTCCCCGCTGAGTATGCCTTGGGATTGATCCACGCGACGGTGTTGGGGGGCGCCTCGGTTCGAATCAAATGCAGGATGTCGAGCGTGGCAAGAACCGCGCCGCCGGGGGTATCGATCTCCAGCACGATTGCTTCGGCGCCGTGACGCTTCGCCAGGCGGACGCGACGCTCCAACGATCGCAGTGTCACTTGGTTGATCTCATCTCGTATCGACAGCACCGCCACTGTGTTCGCCTGTCGGTACGCAGGCGTGGCGGCTGGGGTCGCCGTCGCGTCCCCGGCCTCCTCCTGATCGGCGTCGACGGCGCCCGGCAAAGTCACCAACAGCGCCGCTGCTGCCGTCATCGTCGTCAGCCGGCTCAAATGATCAATCGCTCGGCGCGTTGGACTGTACATCGGACCATAATACGCATTGCAATTGATCCGTGGGCGGGCGCCATGCTTTGACCCGATAGGGCAAAGCATGCTTCATCCCGACGCGTCGGGAATGAAGCATGGCACCCGGGCAATGCCTGTGAATCAATTGGGATTCGTATAAGTATAGATTTCCAACCCGCGGCTCGGCAGAAGGTCCCGGCTCGCCTCGTGCTCGGCTTGATCTGATCGCGATTCGCGTCCCAAAGGCCCTAGGCTGCCGCCCGGCCCAGGATCGGGATTCACCTTGAATCCCCCGGTCAAAAAGGAGAAATGGCCGATCCTCGAAAGGATCGGCCATGGTCGTGGTGGTTTGGCTCATTCGGCTCCGGCGGTTGCGGAGGCGAACAAGACGATCCCGCGGGTCAATCCCACTGGAGATCATTGCCGATCTGG
>JACZXL010000029.1 GCA_022571635.1 Planctomycetota bacterium | reverse complement strand
CCGACCCTTATGGTGTTCACGAGCATGTTGGTCGAAGTGTCGATGACTCCCACGGTGTCATCATTCTGATGCGTGACATAGAGCAATACCTGCGCCTCAACCGGCGGGGTGAGCGAACAGGCGACGATGCCCGCGCAGACGGGGGCGAGGAATCCGTGAATCAGACGTTTCATAACTTTCTCCTTTTGGTGGACCGCGGCGCTTACGCAGCGCCGTCCTTGGCCAGAAGCTCATCAAGTTGATTGCCGAGGTCGGCCTAGGCCGCCTGGGCGCACAACAAGATGGCTACTGCATACAATGTGTTGCACATGCTTCCTCTCCAACACCTCCGGCTCACAAGCCTGAACGGTCGGAACACCCATCAGCAGGATACCACGATCTGCCGCCCAGCAGGTGCCCTCCGTGCGATCCAACAGAGCAAGTCCCACCCTCGCTACCCGAATTGTCCTCATCTTGCGCGTTCGTGTCAACAGCCGAGGCGTGATTTCATCCATCGGGAAGGCTGCTTGGGGGCTGAGGGCGCGGGGGGCTTGAGGGATGAGGGATGAGGAAGAGGGACGCTTCGCGTCACCCGCTAAACGGGGAGATTCGGGCCACGGGCTCGGGTGCGAACTGCTATCCTTCCCGGCAGATGAAGCGGATCGGTGCGCACGCCGATCCGTGACCCCGGCGAGCAATGACACGCAACGAATCGGGATGACGATGATGCAAGAGTCTACAGATCACCTGAAGCGTATCGCTCGGCAACACTTGGAGACCGATCGTCTCCTGGGCGTGGACTTTGTGCCGATCAAGACCACGCCGCCTGAACCCGTCGCGGTGACGCATGAGATAGAAGTGACCGGTCCGCCCGGCCCCGCCGCCACGGCCGCCCAACCGCGTGCCGCTGCGTCGCTGTTCCAAGCGGTAGCGCCTGCCCAATCCGTACCACAACGATCGCCGCAAGAAAAAGCCGACGCGCTGGAATCGCTGCGCACGCGTCACGACGAAACCTGCTCGCACTGCACCACGGCGACGGCCCACACGCAGACCGTGTTCGGTGAGGGCGCGCCCGATGCCGAGCTGATGTTCATCGGCGAAGCACCGGGCGAACAAGAGGACCGCACCGGCCGGCCCTTCGTCGGTCGCGCGGGGCGAAAGCTCGACGAGATCATCCAAGCGATGGGCCTGGCCCGCCCCGACGTGTACATCGCCAACGTGCTCAAGAGCCGGCCGCCGGCCAATCGCACGCCGCTGCCCAGTGAGGTCGAGCAATGCGCCGCGTTCCTGGCGGAACAGATTCGGATCATCCAGCCGAAGGTCATCGTCGGCTTGGGCGGACCGGCGGTGAAGTGGCTGCTGGGAACGAACGTGGGGATTACCCGCCTCCGGGGCCAATGGGACACCTTCACGGACGCCGAAGTGTCCGTGCCCGTTATGCCCACCTTCCATCCTGCCTACTTGCTACGAAACTACACGCCGGATACCCGCGGCAAGGTCTGGTCGGACATGCAGCAGGTGATGGCGTATCTGCAACCGGCGTCTAAGTAACCGGTTTTTGTCCAGATCGCGCGGAACCAGCGCGGCGTGCCCTGCGGAATGGCTCATACCGGGCGGAATGAGGCGGCGGTCTAGATCCACCAGGATTTCACAAGCCCCCCCACAAGGAGCTCGTCCTGCTTCGGCAGTGACGGGCTCTTTATTTTTTTGCGTGGCTGGATCGAGGTCGGCATTCGGCCCATCACCCGCCCACGAATCAGTAGACATGCCGTCTATCAACCCTTTTGACCTTGCTGAACGATCAACGTCACGGGCCCGTTGTTGACGACGCTGAGCTTCATTTTCGCGCCGAACACGCCCGTCTTTACAGACAGCTCGTGCTTGGTGCGCAGCTGTTGAGCCACCGATTCATATAAGGCTTCCCCAATACGAGGTTCGGCCGCGCTGGCGAAGCTCGGGCGGTTCCCCTTCGCGCAGTTCCCCGCCAAGGTGAATTGACTCACCAGCAACACCGCCCCGGCGATCTCTCGCACCGACCGGTTCATCTTGTCTTGTTCGTCGGGGAAGATGCGCAGCCGAGCGATCTTCCCGGCGATCCATTCGGCCTGGGCCTCGCCGTCGCCTCGCTCGACCGCCAGCAGCACACACAGCCCGCGCCCGATCCGGGCCTCGTACGCCGGTGTCTCGACGCTCACGCTCGCCTCGTCAACTCGCTGAACTACGGCGATCATGACGAACCAATCCCAATTACAGCAAGGCGACCGCAGCGCTGCTGACCATCGCAAAGCCCCGGTCGTCGTACGCCTGACGGTAATCGATCAGCTCGAGCCGGTCCGTCTCGCTGAGCGCAAGCACCGCGGCCATGTTCCCGATGCTGCACCAGCGCGTGGGGTTCTTGTTCCAGCGCATGGCCCCGAGAAACTCCTCGGGGTCGCCGCTGAGAAACTTCACCAGCATCTCGCGATCGTGCCGCTCAACGTCAAACCGGCGCTGCTCATCGACGGCCCGCGGCTCGCCGAACTGCGGCCCGACGTGACTCAGATCGCTGGAGGCGATGAACCGCGTGGTCCCGCCCACCTCCTGCAAAACGTCCCCCAACGCCGTGACGAAGTCCTCCGTTCGGACTCGCTGATCATCGTCCTGAATCATCGGCGTCATCGGATCGGGAATCAGGGCGGCCACGATCGGCACTTCGCCAAAGAAATACTGCACCCACGGCAGTTGCAGTTGAATCGAGTGCTCCGCCAGGTGGTCGAGCTGATCGACAATCAGGGGCCGACCAAACTGCTCCAGCAACATGCCGATGACGATCGAGTCCGCGGGATTGTGACCCATCGGCGAGTCGAACCCGTACTCCGACATCACCACGCCGTCTCCCAACCCGAAGTGATTCGTTCCCAGAATCACAACACGGTCCGGCGGATCCAGGTCCTTGAAGCCGTAGTATGCCCCCGCGTAGTTCGGCCAGCCCCGCTCGTAATCCAGGTGCGGCGCGACAATGGCCGTGGCCGGCGCCGCCAGCTCCGGATCGTCGGTCTCGTCCAAGTAGCCCTCAATCGCCTTCCGGCACTCAGCCTCGTCCTTGCCCATCGCGCGCGATGCGGTGGCCGGGAACGCGCCCTTTGTTTCGAGCTTCTCTTTCAGCTCCGCTTCGAGTTGCTCGAATGTTGGCCCCCACAGCAGCCCCAGCTTGTCCAGTTGCTTGGCCAGTTCGATCAGTTGATCGACATCGCCGTTGAGCTGTTGCGCGATCTCGTCGACGGTCCGCTGACCCTGGAACTGCTGGAGCACCGCCAGCGCCTGGGCCGGAACGATCATCGTCTGCTTGGACAACATCGCCGGGTCGCGCAGCGCGATGTACGCCTTGCCGTCTTTGCGCACCGGCATCGGTTGCAACGGCCGCAAGTGGGGCAAACGAAGATGTTCGGGCAAAGATTCCAGTGACATCGCAGCTGCTCTTGGACCAGTAATGTAGCGGGGGCCGCCGCCATTGAACACCCGTTGGACACGGCCCCGGCAAACGCACGTCGAGCATACGACGCAACCCCACACCTGGACAAGCCACCGGCCGTACAAATCGATCGCCGTCACCATTCATAAGCAGACTCACTCACCCTCCTCCCCAAAAGCCCGGGGATTCCAATCCCCGGGACTCCTCTCCCGAGCCTCAAGTTGCTCGGAATCCGCCGTGGCGGGCCTCAAGCCTCAAGCCTCAAGCGTTCTACTTTCCATCCATGCGATGATCTCTTCGGTGAAACGGCACATTGCTCCGGTCGCCCCAGCGGGTCAAGCCCGCCGGCGAAACCCCTAATGCCTAGTGCCCAATGCCTTCTTCTCCCCCCTTGATGCCTTGATGCCTTGATGCCTTGGTGCCTTGATGCCTTCTTTCCCCCCCTTGATGCCTTGATCCCTCGATGCCTTCTTCATGGACACGGCCCCCAGTTTCCCAGCAGGAAGAGCAGGTCCTTCACGTCAACGGCGCCGGTGTTGTCGAAGTCCGCGAGACAATCTCCCTTCTTCGGACACGGTCCCCATGCCCCCAGCAAGATAAGCAGATCCTTCACGTCAACGGCGCCGCTGTTGTCGAAGTCGGCCGGGCAGGGGGCGCCCGGAGCTGATCCAGCGCCGGGCCAGAATCCGCCGAGCAGCGCGAAGGTGCCGCCGGTCATTGCCGGGCCGGCGTCGTGCTGGCCGATGGTTCCGGCCAACTCGAACCCGCTGCCGGTGGACGAGCCTCCGCCTCCGCCGTCGACGGTGTGCCAGGAGAGGTCGAAGTCGCCTCCGCCAATCGGCGCGAATGCAGCAACACCTGCGCAGAGAACGATTGCTGCGATGTGTGCGAAGAGTGGTGTGCATTTCATTGTTCTATTCCCTGTTGAGTTGCGAGCTGGGCCACGAGCGCCTCGAGCTGCGAAAGGCGCGATTCAAGGTCGGCGTTTCGTGTGCGCAGCTCGTGGTTGTCGCGCGCGACGGCCGTAAGACGCTTGTCGTGATTTGCGAATTCGCGGTCCTTCTCCGTGCGCAGGTCGCGCAGCGCTTCGACTGTCAGCGCTTCGAACCCCCGGAAGGTGACGGTTTTGTGACCGCGGCTGTTGATGTTGACCCAGTCGGGAAAGACTTTCTCGACTTCCTGGGCGATCATGCCGATGCGTTCGCCTTCAAGTTCGTTGATGGCTTCCGGGTCGTTGTATTCAAACGTCACCCCGCGCAGCGTGAGGAGTCGATCGAGCACGCCATCGAGGTCCTTGATGTTCTTCTTGAGGCGGCGATCGGAAGAGTTGGACCACGATCCACCCCCCGGTTTCGCCGCGCTGCCGTTGACTTCGAGAAGCCAGCCGGGAGAGTTCGTGCCGATTCCGACGCGGCCCTGAAAGTAGTTCTGGCCACCGGTAAAGTAACCAGCGAAGCCGTTGGGGCTGCTGGTCCGGCCCCAGACGCCGTAGTTGAGACCGGATGTGGCAGCAGCCCAGCCGAACATGCCTACGCCGGTGTTGCTGTGGCTCTCGAAACGTCCGCCGTAGGTAGAGCCCGACTCGGCGGTGGCTTCGCCGAACACACCTCGGCCAGAAGTGCTTTGGCTCTTCCCCGACACACCGTAGTTGAGACCTGATGTGGCGATGGCTTCGCCGAACACACCCCGGCCAGAGTTGCCGGCGCTCCGGCCCAACACGCCGCAGTTGACCGCTATGGGGTTGGTGGCTTCGCCGAGCACGCCGATTCCACTGACCGTGGTGCCGTAGACGCCCCAGCCGATGCCGTTCTGGGAACCCCACACCCCGATGCCGAGTCCGGCGGTGCCTCGATTCTCACCGCGCACCGCCGCCGAGAACCCGCCCGGCGACGTGCTGTTGACTCGCCCGTAGACGCCAACGGCAGAGCCGGAGGTGGAGTCGGTTTCGCCGAGGACGGCCTGAAGCGTCGTCGTGCTCACATGCAGTGGCCAGCTCGGGCTGGTCGTGCCGATGCCGACCTTCTGATCCTGATCCACGAAGATGCCGCGGGTCTGAATGGAATACGGCGCGCAGGTGATCAGCTGGCGCGGTGTGAGTGTAACGGCGTCGACGACGATCTCCAGCCAGCGATCGGCGTTGTCGAATGCATCAGCGCCGAAGTCGATCTGGACGGTGAACAGGCCGTCGGCCACGTCCACGTTCAGCACCTGTGGAACCCCGATTGGATTGCCACCATTGGCTGCGTCCCACAGGCCAAACTCGAACTCGAACAGCCCGTTGGCCGGCTCGCCCGCATCGAGCAATCGACCTTGATAGGTGAGTGCTGTGCCGCCGCCGGCATTGGCAATCCCCGCGCTCGCGGTGATCGCAACAATCCAGGCCACAATTCGCAACGTTCTCATGTCATTTCTCCTTCGGGGATGTTTGGTGCCTGCCGCAGATCATCAGCCCCCCTGGAAGCCAGGTGCGCCCGTGCGACCGAACGGGAACAGTGTACCAAAGGCGGGCTGTATCCAAGCGGCATTTGTGAGATATCAGCGTCGGTTGACCTGCACAGGCAGGCTAAGGATGGCGATAGCCTCATTTCGCGGTGGAGCCATCCGAAAAGAAATGCGCCCACACTGTGTTCAGCCGCCGGGAGCGTGGCCACAACCGCGAGCCGTCCCGATCGAATCGGGAAGTTTCGCGCTCGCAGACCAGATCCCGTCCGCCGCGCACCGCATCGCCAATCCCGATTCCACCTGCCTCCGTGCCTTGATGCCTTCTCTGAAGACACCCGGACCTTCGCAAAGCCTCAGGTCCGGCTTGCCGGTTCTATCCGTGTTCATCTGTGGCGAAACAAGGCTTGAGGTCTGAGGCTTGAGGTCTCCGAACTCCTGACCCCTAACCCCTGACTCTCTCTTTCCACCTCTCTCTGTCCATCCGTGTCCATCTGTGTTTATCTGTGGTTTCTTCCCCTGAGCGTGGCTCAGCAGGTGCCGGGACAGGTTCTCGACCTGGACCATGGGAGGGATCACGAAGAGGTCGATTATGGCCCCTATGCCGAGCAGACCCCCGGTCAGGAGCCAAATCAGGCCGGTCACCCACCGCCCCAGGTAGAAGCGATGGAGTCCTAGAACCCCAAATCCGCCGAGAATCCAGAGAAGATAACTCACTGCTGTGCTCTTCACGAGACCTATTTTGGGGATCATGGGAGAGATTTCTGGCGAATATGCCCGTACGTGCTAGGTATTGGTTAGAATGTGCTTCCCATGGAGGGAGCCCGTTGTCAGCCGGGGACGCCTATCCGGATCGTGCCGGGTCGGCTGGTGCGGGTGATGGATTTGAAGATCTGGATCAATTCACGGTGGATCGAACAAAGAAAGCGGTGGGAGATGCCATGCTTACGAACTTGACTCGCAGTATCGCGGCCTTGTCATGTGTGTTGTTGCTCGGATTGGCCGGCTGCTCGGACAGCGGAGCGGAAGGATCGACGAACACCGCCGGTGATGGGACGGGCTCGTCCTCGGCCACCCCGGTGGGCGACCAGTCCAACGCGACCGGGGATCAAACGGAGATCCAGAGCGCCCCGGCGTCGATCCGCCCGACGTTCACTGACTCGGTGGCCAATCAGACCCGTACCGTGCAGCCCAATTTGGTGGCGGCGCGGCCGGGCACCGATCGCAAGCGTGCCACGACGCAGCCGGCGCGGTTGGCGCAGCAGGCGGTGTCTGGTGATTCGACCGAACTGATCGTCATCGCCGAGCCGATCTCGCTTGACCTGGGGTCCGTCGGCACCGGCCAGCAGGCGAAGGGGATCATCCGGCTGGTCAACACCGGCGACAAGCCGATGCGGGTCATCAACTGCAAAGCCAACTGTGGGTGCACGACGACCAACTGTCCCAAGAACAGGGAACTCCAGCCGGGCGAGTCCGTTGAGGTCCAGGTTCAAATGAGGGCCGGGGCGAAAGGTGGTATCCGGCAATCCAAGCGCGTGGACTTCATCGTCGAGGGTCAGCCGGTGTTGCGCGTGCCGGTGTTCGTGGACGTCGTCGCCTACGTTGAGATCGAGCCGAACAAGATCGACCTGCAGCAGACGACGGACGGCCGCGTGGTGATCCGGTCCCTGGATGACCAGCCGTTTAGAGTTCTGAGCATGAATCCGCCGTGGATCGAGGCGTTCGATGACGAGGCTCGTACCGAGCACGTGCTGTACCTGCCCTTGGACGACTTGCAAGCGCAGTCGCGGGCCCGCAAGATTGACTTCACGATCGACCATCCGCAATCGAACAAGGTAAGCGTGACGCTTCGGCGGGCGCGCACCACTCCGGGCAACACTTCACGTATTGCGACGGCCCGACCACCCGCGGCGACGGTTGATAGCCCATTGGCGGCAGCCGCGAGGAGCGGCGACGTTGCGGCCATCGGCCAAGCCATCAAGGACGGCAAGAACCTGGAGCAAGGATATGAAGACGGCGCTACGTTGCTCGGAATCGCGGCTGGCGCCAAGCAGGCTGAGGTCGTTCGTGTGCTGCTTGAAGCAGGCGCGAAGATCGAAGCGCGCGATCAGAAGGGGCGCATGCCGCTTCTGGCGGCCGTGCAGACGCGCAACAGTTCCGCCGAGGTGGTGCGAGCCCTCATCGCCAAGGGAGCTGACGTCAACACGCGTGGTACAATGATCGGCGGAACGCCTTTGAGTTGGGCGTCAGGACCATTCAACAATCCCGAGATCGTTGCCGCTCTGGTCGCAGGGAACGCAGACGTCAATCAGGCGGATAATACCGGGATGACCCCGCTGATGTGGGCCGCACGGTTCGGAGCGCCGGCTACGGTCAAGGTGCTGCTCGACGCGGGCGCGGACGTCACCGCCACCAACAAGCAGGGGCAGACCTCGCTCGACCTCGCTCGTCAGAAGCGCAGCGACGCCCCATCGGTTCAGATCATCAGGATGCTCGAGACTCAGCCCCCATCGAGCGAAAAGGCGGCTGACGACTCCGATTCCTGATCGACCTTGGCCCGATGGTGAAATCCAGACCTCAGCGGCCGACACCCCGTCGGCCGCTCACTTTTTTGTGGGCACCGCCCGGATCAAGGATTTTTCCGGTTCAACGCGCCAAGCCAGTATCATGTCTGCGTTCAGAAATCCTCGATTTGGAAAGGCCGTGAACATGGCGACCGCTTCTTGCGCCCCCGCAACCAACGCGCCCGTTGAGCCGACGACGCCGTACGCCCGACTGATCGACTTGATCAAGCAGGCTGACCTGCTGGGATCGACGGTGTCGCTGCTGGGATGGGACCAGGAGACGATGATGCCCAACCAGGGGCTGGCGTTTCGCAGTGAGCAGCTCGCCCAGTTGGCCGGGTTGCACCACGATCAGGTGACGAGCCCGCACGTCGGCGAACAGCTCGAGGCATGCGAGGCTGACCGCGAGCTGATGGCCGATCCGCGAAGCGTTGCGGCCGTGAACGTGCGTGAGACGCGCCGAGAATACGAGCGCGCGACGAAGCTGCCCGCCGATCTCGTGGCGGAGCTGGCCAAGACGACCAGCCTGGCTCGACACGAATGGGCTGAGGCCCGGCGGGATTCGGATTTCGCGCGGTTCCTGCCCTGGCTGGAGAAGATTGTCGCGCTGACTCGGCGCAAGGCCGAGTGTTTCGGCTGGGCCCCCGGCGGTGAGCCGTGGGACGCATTGGCGGAAGACTATGAACCCAGCTGCACCGCGGCCGAGGTCCAGACCGTCTTCGCCCCGCTTCGCGAGCGGCTTGGAGCGCTCATCAGCGATCTGACGGCAAGCTCCACCAAACCCACCAATGACTTCAACGAACGTACGCTCCCGATCGAGCAACAAGAGCGGTTCGTTCGCTTCGTCTCCGAGCAGATCGGGTTCGACTATTCACGAGGCCGATTGGATCGCTCGACCCATCCGTTCTGTAGCGGCACGCACTGCCACGATGTTCGGCTGACCACGCGGTTCCGCGACGATAACGTGCTCGATGCGCTGGGTTCAACGATGCACGAGTCAGGGCACGGCATCTACGAGCAGGGTCTGCCCGCGGAGCACATCGGCACGCCGATGGGGCGGTACGTCTCGCTGGGTATCCACGAGAGTCAGAGCCGAATGTGGGAGAACCAGGTCGGCCGATCGCGCGCGTTCTGGCAGTGGTGTCACCCCAAGCTCGCCGAGTACTTCGGCCCCGCGGTGGGTTCGTTCACGCTGGATGAGGTCTACGGCGCGGCCAACATAGTTCGGCCCGACTTTATCCGCGTCGAAGCCGACGAGGCTACCTACAACATGCACGTCATGATCCGCTTCGAGATCGAGCGAGTCCTGATGACCGGCGAGTTGGCGCCAGCTGACCTCCCGGGCGAGTGGAATGCGAAGTACAAAGAATACCTGGGCGTGGACGTGCCGGATGATCGGCGAGGCTGCCTCCAGGACGTCCACTGGTCGATGGGGAGCATCGGCTACTTCCCGACGTATACCCTGGGCAACCTGTATGCCGCCCAGTTTTTCGATAAAGCGCTCGAAGATATGCCGGACTTGTATCAGCAGTTTGCGCGTGGCGAGTTCGGTGCGCTCAAGACCTGGCTGATCGAGAATGTTCACCGCCACGGTCGGCGCTACCGTGCCGCTGAACTCTGCGAACACGTGACCGGCAAGCCGCTGACCGCCGATCCGCTCATGCGGCATCTGGAGCGTAAGTTGCGTCCGATGTACGGACTCTAGCCGAGCTGAATGTTCTGTTGAAGACACCTGACTAGAGGACCGCCCGGATCGCACAAGCTAACACGAAATCAACACGTCGTCGCGCGTTGCTCGCTTTGCTATTGCTGATTCCCGTGCCGAGTCTCGGGGCGGCGGTCTTGCTGTATTGGGCGCCGGATGCCTTGGGGAAGGTTCTCTACGGCGTGTGCAAGGTATGGCTTCTCGTGCTGCCGATCGTGTGGTTCCTCTACGTTGAGCGCGGCAAGTTCAGTCTGTCACCGCTGCGCAAGGGTGGGCTCATGGCGGGCCTCGTTACCGGTGTGGCTATTGCCGTCATCGTCCTCGTTTTTTTCGCGCTCGTTGGCCGCGGGTGGATTGACGCCGAGACTTTTCGCTCATCATTGAGCGAGGCCCTTCGGCAACAAATCGTTCTACATTGCCTCAGCGGTCTACGTGATGCTCATCAACGCTGCGATCGAAGAGTACGCGTGGCGATGGTTCGTCTTCCGCCAATGTGAACGACTGATGCCCGGTTTCCTGGCGGTGCTGGTGAGTGCGGCGCTTTTTACCATCCATCACGTTGTCTCGATGCGCGCCTACGTCGGTTGGGATGTCACGTTGGTTTCCTCCCTCGGTTTGATGATCGGGGCCACGGTCTGGTCGACGCTGTATTGGCGATATCGCTCAATCTGGCCCGGTTATGTAAGCCACATCTTCGCTGATATCGCGGTGTATATCGTTGGTTGGCAGGTGATGTTCGGGACCGCCGGTTCCTAGCCCCCTGACCGCGCCTCCGATTGGGGCAGCGCAGGCCTACTTGGCCGTGTCCTTCTCGGCGCGCGTCCAGGGAACGATGATGTCTCCCTCGAGCCGGGCGCCGTCGGCAATGGCCAGCGATTGGCTCTGTAGGGTTCTACCTCGCCAGACCGCTTTGGGGCCGAGTTTCATTGTGCCCTCGGTCTCGATGTTGGCGTCGATCGCCCCTTCACACTCGATGCCCTCGCCGCTCTGAATCTGTCTGGCGGCGACCCGGCCGCGCTTGGTAATCTTGATTCGCCCGCACGTTTGGAGCTCGTTCACCGGGACGTAACTCTTCACCAGCACGTCCTCGATCTTGATGGCGCGGTTACACCCCGGGCAGGTGGTGCTCATGGTCTTGGTGGAGACCTCGAGCCCTCGCCCGCACAGGTAGCATCGTATTTTTCTTTTTGCAGACGGTTTCTTTGCCATGGCCGGTCAGTTCCACCTCCTTGTGGTTCCAACATACCCGAAGCGGGCCTCGGCCCGGTTTATGATCGAACACACAGCACGTCGTCCATGAGTTTATGCTGCGGTCCGCCGTGGACTTTGCTACTTCACTCTGGCCGCTTGGGCCGGGCTGACCGACTGCGGTCGGGCGCTCGGCTTCATTTCCGCGGCCGCGCTGGCCTTGGCGCCGGTCGCCCCGGCCGGGCCAATTTGCACGTGCCCCTCGATTGACGCCCCATCGGCCATGGACATCCTGGCCGCGATGATGTCGCCGGTGATTCGGCCGCTCGGCTTGATCTCGACCCGCTCGGTGGCCTGCACGTTGCCTTGGATGTGGCCTTCGACCTCGATCTCTTTCGCCGTCACCGTCGCTTTGCAGGTGGAACCATCGGCGATGAACACCTTTCCCTTGGCTTTGATCGCGCCCTCAAAGTTGCCGAGGATCTTCGCCGCGGAGTCGAACGACAGGTCGCCTTTGAACTTTGCATCGGCACCCAGGATCGTGCCGTACTCGGAGGTTCTGTCATCCATCGATGGGTCTCCTTGGAGGTGTCAAGAGGCTACAAACGCACTCGGCCGCGTGGGCTCACGGCGCCGCGACTCCTTGTTGCAGAACGGACATGCTACCGAATCCTCGCCGCCCGTGGGGCCGGGCAGAAGAATCGACGTATATTCTGTCGTGCCAAGGTCTTGCGCACCAAATCCGCCGCGATCTGCACCGGGCTGGTTGCTGAAATGAGCCAGGTCGGCGACCTTCTCACTGCGGTACGATGATTCCGGTGCCTTCCCCGCGAGCCATCCTTCACGTCGATATGGACGCCTTCTTCGCCGCCATCGAGCAGCTTGATGAGCCCAAGCACAGGGGTCGACCGGTGCTCGTAGGCGGCGCCGGCCCCCGAGGTGTGGTGGCGGCCGCATCGTACGAAGCTCGGACGTTCGGCTGTCACTCAGCTCAGCCCATGGCGATGGCGAGGCGGTTGTGCCCGCAGGCCGTGGTCCTGCCGCCCCGCCGCCAGCGTTACCACGAGGTTTCGCGGCAGGTCTTTGCGATTCTCGAGTCGTTTACCCCACTCGTCGAACCGCTGAGTATTGACGAGGCTTTCCTCGACGTGACGGGTTCCGCGCGAATCCACGGCACGCCTCGAGAAACCGCAATGCGAATCAAGTGCCGCATCCGGGATGAACTGGGCCTGACTGCCTCCGTGGGTATTGCCCCCAACAAGTTTCTCGCCAAGCTCGCCTCTGATCTCGACAAGCCTGATGGACTGACCGTGATCGAGCCTGATTCGATCCAACCGGCGATTACCAAGCTGCCGATCACCAAGATGTGGGGCGTGGGGCCTGCCACCGAACAGAAACTTCTCAGCCTCGGCGTCCGCACCTTCGGCGATCTTCAACCGTGGCCGTGCAACGTGCTCGAATCACACTTCGGATCGCTCGGGGGAAAGCTCCATCGCCTGTGTCGCGGCGAAGATGATCGCCCGGTTATCACCGACCAAACTATAAAAAGCATCAGTCAAGAGCAGACGTTCGATGAGGATCGAGTTGATCCTGACGAAGTACGCAACGTGCTGCGAGGTCAAGCTGAGAAAGTGGCCATGCGCTTGCGCAAGGGTGATCTTCGAGGGAGAACGATCACGGTGAAGATTCGGTTCGGCAATTTCCAAACCGTCACGCGATCAGCCACGCTTCACGCTCCGACTGATCGCACGGATTTGATTTGCGCCCAAGCACGCGATCTATTCAACGCTTGGGCTGAGACAGGATTCCAGCCCGTGCGATTGATCGGCGTAGGGGTAAGCCAATTCACCAAGGAAGCTGAGCAGTTCGATCTCTTCACGCAGCGAACGGATGATCGCAGCCGCCGACTTGATGCAACAACCGATGCCATCCGCAACAAATTCGGTTCAGGCGCAGTCCAACGTGGTGTCCAGCCATAAAAGGAAGCACGATTCGCGAGCCGCTACTGTTTTCTTGGGCGAAACTCAAATGGCTGAAACACTCACTCAACCAGCGACGACCAACCAGTCTTGGGCGGCAAAGGTGATCGCAGCTTTGATCGCAATAGGTGTTTTCGCGATCGCGATTCAATCCAAGCATTGGCTTGGTGGTATCGAGTCGTATACCGACATCTTAGGACGATTGTCTGAAGGGGCCCGACTGGCCGAACAGCCGCTGCGCTGGTTGGTGTTGTGCATGTTTGGTCTCTTCGTAGCACATCGAACTCGGCCTTGGCGCGCATTTGGTGAGCTTGGCATGATCAAGCCGATTCACATCGGCGTTGGTTTCGGATTCGTTGCGACCTTACCCATGCTTGCGGTCGCTTTGATCTTCTGCAAGCTTCGGAGTGATCTGAACGCCGTGAACCTGATCGGCGGAGCAGTGACCTACGTATTTGCAGAAGAGCTACTTTTTCGTGGCTATTTGTTTCGCCAACTCCATGGAAGAGCTGGTTGGAATATCTGGGTCGCTGCGATCTCAGTTGGGGTACTCTTTGGGGCGCTGCACCTGGCCAATAGGGTTGTGCAGGATATGCCCATTGCAGGCCAGTTCGGCACGGTCGCAATTATCAGCGTCGGTGGCGTTCTGTTTGCCTGGGTCTACGCGATGTGGGATGACAACCTTTGGATACCCTTCAGCCTGCACGGTCTTATGAACTTGTGGTTTGCAGTGTTTACCATCGGTGACAACCCGCTCGGCGGCTGGTTGCTCAACAGCTCGCGGCTTCTCACGGGCGTGCTCGCCGTGTTCATAACGCTCTACGTGACTCGCGATAGGGGACTCGGTCAGCGAATCTTCAGCCGCCGCCAATCCGCTGGGCTAGATACGCAGTGACCTGATCGAGGTTGATCCGCTCCTGGCTCAAGGTGTCGCGCTCACGCACGGTGACCGTCTGATCCTCAAGCGTCTGGCCGTCAATCGTGAAACAGTACGGCGTGCCCGCTTCGTCCATGCGCGCGTAACGCTTGCCGATGTTTTGCTTCACATCAAGCTGCACGGCGTACTTGGTGCGAAGCTCATCGTAGAGTTTCTGCGCAACCTCCGGCATGCCGTCCTTGGCGACCAATGGGAAGATTGCCGCTTTGATCGGCGCCATCCGGGGGTGGAACTTCATATACACTTTGCTGGGGCGCTCGGGGTCAGGTGTATAGGCCTCGCAAAGCAACACGAGTACACCGCGACTGAGCCCCGCTGCCGGCTCGATCACGTGCGGCAGGTAATGCTCGTTGCGCTCCTGATCGAAATACGTCAGCTTCGCGCCGCTTTTGTTTTGATGTTGAGTGAGGTCAAAGCAGCCGCGATGGGCGATGCCTTCCAGCTCACCGAATCCGGGGGCGGTGAAGGGATAGCGGTATTCAACATCCGCGCAGGCGGTTGAATAGTGGGCGAGTTCAGCCGCATCATGGTCGCGGCGCTGGAGGTTGGCCGCACTGATGCCTAACGATTTCCACCAGTCCAGACGCGTCTGCACCCAGAAGTCGTACCACTTTTTAGCTTCGGATTCGTGGCAGAAGAACTCCATCTCCATTTGCTCGAACTCGCGCGATCGGAAGATGTAGTTGCGCGGCGTGACTTCGTTACGAAACGCTTTGCCAATTTGCGCGATGCCGAAGGGGACCTTCACCCGCTGTGTGTCGATGACGTTCTTGAAGTTGAGGAAAATACCCTGCGCGGTTTCCGGGCGGAGGTAGACGACCGAGTCCTCATCCTGAACAGCGCCTACCGAGGTCTTGAACATGAGGTTGAACATGCGCGGGTTCATCAGGTTGCCGGCCTTGCCATCTTTGCTAAAGGGAGACGGCACCTGTGCTGCGAAGTTTTCGATGACTTGGAGCGGAATCCGAATGCTCATGCAATACCACTGCTTGCCTTGGCTATCCAACAAAGATAGATCAAATGGTCGGTTCAGTTCGAGCTTGAAGTTCTCGATAATGTCGCGCTTGTACGGTTTGGGGGGTTTCCAGTCACGGCCAACAAAGTGGCGAATTGCTTCTTCCTCTGAATTCGCAACCACTGTTACTAGCGGCGCGACGAACTCTCCCGCGCTCAGCTTCTCTTTGACATCGTCAAAAAAGAGACGGTCCTTTCCGGGTGGTTGCGTAGTGTAATGGAACAGACCGAATAGCTGATCTGCTCTAAACCGTTGTTTCGTCTTCTTGTCATCCACCATCGGGTCGTTGAATCCGCCGACGTGGCCGGAGGCTTCCCAGACTTTGGGGTTTTGGATGATCGCTGAATCCAAACCGACGATGGTCAGTATTTCGCCATCGGGGCCAGCGGGGGGGCAGCGGACCATGTCATGCCACCACGCATCGCGCAGGTTGTTTTTCAGTTCGACGCCCAGCGGGCCGAAGTCCCAGAATCCGTTGATCCCGCCATAGATTTCCGAAGCGGGGAAGATAAATCCACGGCGTTTACACAGTGCGACGATGTCCTCCATCGACTTGGCGGCGGAGGTATTGGGCGTTTCCGGGGCGGTGGTGCTCATGGCGAGGATGGTAGCTGGGGAAGCGAAAAAAGGCACGAAGGCACGAAGGCACGAAGGTACGGACGCACGGAGGCCTGCGGGGACGAAAGTCTCGCTTTGGAGTAGGGCTCGCTCTACAATCGCCGAGCTGCCCAAAGGTATGCGGAGGCCGTATGGCGAAGGTTCGACCACTTGTGATTCTCCTGATCGTTGCGACGACGATCGCGCTGGGCGATTCGTGGCGTGTGGTGGGCGCGTCCAACGCTGCAAACCTGAGCGGCTCATCGGCCACGTGCGGCGGGCAAACGTATTGCGATGATGATGAACCCCAGCCTGCCTTGAACTCAGAGGCGGTTGATACGCCTCTGGCATGTTGTGAGCATCTGGGAACGTGCGATTGCCAATGCTGCCGTCCATTGGTTGGCATTGTGCAGTTGTTCCTCGATCAACGCCGCGTGAAGTGTTCTAATCATTGCCAGGCACAGTCGTGCGATCAATTCGATGCGCGGCGGTTTCCTGTTCAATTGCAATCTTGGTTGCGCGCACCGCAACGCCCACCCGGCGGTCACACCGCGTCACTTCTTGGATTGAGCTGTTTGCTCATCGTCTAGCCGCAGCGTGCGAAGTTTGCATTACTGTTGACCTGCAGCAGGCAGCGTTTCGCTGCGCTGTTGTGACGTTTGATGACAATGAGATATTTGTAAAGGGAACGAATCGTGAATCGTATGATCATTCTTCATAGCGTGTTGGCCCTCGGCTTGGTTGGGTGCAACGAGCAACAATCCGCGTCAATGCAGGGGCAAGACCAAGTTGACCTCGCCGCGGTCAACGACGAGGCGATGCCCACCGGACCGGTCGCCACGATGTGGATCAAGGGCATGGCTTGCCCGTTTTGTGCGACGAATCTGGAAGGTCAGCTTGAAAAGATCGAGGGTATAAAGAAGATCATTATTGATCTGGGTACAGGCAAGGTTGTCATGGTCTTGGACTCGACGATGCCGGCGACGAAGGAAGCGATGGCAAAAGCGGTTGATAACTCCGGCTTCACGTTGGACCGCATCGAGATGCCGTGACGCTTGGATACCTGCATATATAAAGGTTACACCGATGAATCATAAATACCTTGTTGGGGCCGTGATCGCGGCTGGTTGTGTGCCGATGGTTTCAGCTCAAGAGGCGATCAACTTCAATAGCGCTTTGCAGCCCGCGAAGGGGGCGATGATCGTTCGTCAGCAACTTCGGTACTTCGAGGCTGATTTTGTCAACGCGATGGCGAATCGTGATATCGAGCAATATCAGCTCTCGACCACGATCGTCTACGGCGTTGAGCCTGATCTGACATTGATCTTCAACGCGCCGTATCGATTCCGCAAGATCGATGACAACCTCTCAGGCGTCACGCACCGCGACGAAGGGTTCGCGGATATGACCGCACTCGTCAAGTATCAGCTCTATCACATCGATACGGGGCCGACCGACACCGCGCGGCTGAACCTTCTGGGCGGCATGGAAGTTCGCAGCGGAGACAGCAACTTCTCCAGTGACTCGTATGATCCGCTGTTGGGGTTGGTGTACACGCAGTCGCGCGGCCGGCATGGCTTTGATGCGGCTCTTCTTTGGAAATTCAACACCGCAGGCGGCCCTGCGCCTGACCGATTACGGTACGACGTAGCGTATGTGTATCGCTTGCATCCCGAGCAATACACAGTGGACAAATTGACGGCATTGTTCGCCGTACTTGAACTCAATGGTTCCTACGAAACCAACGGCGATCATGAACTGTTCCTCTCGCCCGGGATTCAATATGTCACGCGCAAATGGGCGTTGGAGGCGACGGTGCAACTCCCCATTTGGCAGGACCTGGATGCGAGAATGGAGCGCGACTTCATCATCGGCCTGAGCTTGCGCTTGCACTTTTGAGTGAGGCCAAGATTGCCCGCGCGGCGGATAATCGTTCGACTGACGCCCACGGGCTCGAGCCCGTGGGCTTCCTTGCACCGTCTACGCCCATAGCTATTGGAGCAAAGTGCAATCTCGTTCACATGCGGGCGATAGCCGCACGGCGGCAACCCGCGGATCTTCGTGTACCGAAGACTCAGCGCCTTCTCACGCCGCCGGTTCGCGGCGCTGACTTGGGGCGCCGGCCGCGGTTGCGCGTTGATTCGACGCCAGTTGGATCGCGAATTCGACCGCGGCGGTTATCGAGCCTGCGCTGGCCTTGTTCTTCCCGGCGATGTCAAACGCGGTGCCGTGATCGGGGCTGGTGCGGATAATCGGCAGGCCCAACGTCCAGTTCACCGCCTGGTCCCACCCCAGCAGTTTGACGGGGATCAGACCCTGATCGTGATACATCGCCACCACGAGATCGTACTCGCCGGAGGCCGCGGCCACGAAGACGGTGTCGGCGGGGAAGGGGCCTTGCACATTGATGTCTGCTTCCCGAGCGACCTCGATCGCTGGGGCAATCAGGCGAGTTTCTTCATCGCCGAAGTGCCCGCCTTCGCCCGCGTGTGGGTTCAGGCCCGTCACTGCGATCCTCGGCACTTCGATCCCCAACTGCTGGCATGCTTCATGTCCCAGATCAATGGGATCGAACACCTTGCCGATCGTCAGCACGTTGCGGACATCCATCAGCGGCAAGTGCGTGGTGGCGAGCACGACGCGAAGCCGAGGTGAGACGAACATCATGGCGTGCCGCTTGGCTTTGGTGCGATAGGCCAGCAGCTCGGTATGCCCCGGCCAGTTGAACCCGGCCAGATGCCAGGCTTCCTTACAGATCGGACCCGTCACCATCGCATCGATGTGACGCGGATGATCGGGCGGTCGAGTCGCATCGATGATCGCTTCTTCGACAAACGACTTGGAGGCGATCCCGCCGGCCTTGGAGGGCCCGCGCGGCGACTGAATGAACCCGTCGTACTCGTCGAAATCGAGCACGACCACGTTCTCGGTGATCAGCTTGTTCGTGCGATTGGAGTCGTGCTGTACGCGGTACCAATATGGATCGTATTCGAGTTGGTCGGCCGCGTAGGCCAGCAGTTCGTTGAGGCCGTAGATGACGAATCGCGCCTGACGGCGGAGGTGCGGATCGGACAGCGCTTTGACGATCACCTCGGGTCCGATCCCCGACGGATCACCCATGGTGATGCCGATCGTGGGACGGTTCACATTGTTAGGCGCGTTCGCCATCACCTTATGGTAGCGAGAGTTACATGCCGATGCGAGCGTCCAGCTCGGTGCCCCGCCACGGGTGAATGTGGTTATCGGCCTGGTTCAGCGGGCCGCTAGCGCGGCCTCTTGCCGAGCAACGCCTCATTCAAGAAGCGCGTTCAAACGCTGGCCCGGCAGCGCAACGCCAAGTATCGGCGCACGGTCGGCTTTTTTGGGCGACTCACTCAATCGGATCGCGGTTGGTCGAGCAGGCCTTGTGGTCTGAATACGATGCCTCGGCCGACTGACCGAGCTGCTGGATGACCGATCCCCGCACAGACCAGATCGCCCGTGAGGCGGCTCGATTGATCGAGACCGGGCGGGCCGAATCCATTGACGACGCCATTCGCGCCGCGGCCCATGCACTGGGCTGCCACGACGCGCCGATGCCGGGCCCGGGGCGAGTCCGCCAACACGCCCAGGCCATGTCCATGCAGGCGATGGGGGATGAGGGCTACGCGGATTCGGTTCGCAATGTATGGGAGATCGCTGAGCAATTGATGACGGTGCTGCAGCAGGGCATGCCCGATGCGCCGACGCTGCTCGTTGGCCGAGCCGCCAAAGGTCAGATCGACGCGGGCGTCACGATGCACATTCGTCTCTACACCAAATCATCGATTGGGAAGATCGCCCAAGTGCTGGCCGATTTCGACTACGACGAACCAGCGTTCGAGACCGCCCAGACCAAATCGGGTCGGCTCGATCGGCTGCGCTTTGTGGACGAGGGCGTCGAGATTGTGCTGACACGTTGTTTGCCGGAGATGCTCACCGACGCGCAGGTTGATCTCTTCAAAGGTCACGCGATCGAAACGGCGACGCTCGACGAGCTGCGCGAACGGTTGAAGTGAGGGTGTATTGAGATATGTGAAGGCAATGTTCGATGGCTACGATCCGTCCACGCGTATCTCTCTCTCCCAGCCGCACATGAATATGTGCGGGCGCCCGCGGATATGCATCCGCGGCTGGTACGACTGACCTCGCCGAACAGTACGAACCCCGGACTCAATAGCCGTCGCTCGCCGCGCGGTGCTCCCCGTCAGAGCCGGCCCGTCCCTAGTCCGGGGGCGGGCCGGGATCGGCGCAGCCGATGAGAGCCCGGATGAG
>JACZXL010000028.1 GCA_022571635.1 Planctomycetota bacterium | reverse complement strand
TCATCGCCGAACAGCATCGTGATGGCTTGACCATCGTGATGGTCACGCACGATCCAGCGATCGCCCGCCGCGCTGATCGATTGGTGCAGCTACACGATGGCCGAATTCAAGACATACCAGACGCCCACGGATAGCAATCCGTGAGTTACGAACCACTCATACGAATCGCAGTTGATCCGCAGGCGGGCGCCATGCTTTGACCCGTTAGGGCAAAGCATGCTTCATCCCGACCGGTCGGGGATGAAGCATGGCACCCGCGAAACGCACGAGCATCATTTGGGATTCGTATCACTCAATCATTCACCAGGTAATACTGCACGAAGGCGCCGACCAGCCGGCGGCGGGATACGCCGTAACGGGCGCGCAGGGCTTCCGGCCAATCGTCGCCCCGCTTCACCGCCCTCACCCACGCGCCGAACCCGGCTGGGTTCTCGCGGATCATAAGTTCGATCAACAAGAACCCGACGGCCCGGCCGATCTCGTTCGGGCCCGGCCAGGTGTCGTCCGCATACTCCAGATCGAGCACCGCTTGCACGTTGCCGCCGCCGCGAATGAATTGAAGTGCGGCGCGGCGAAGCGCATTGCCGGCTGAATCAGCCTTGACCGACGCGGCGACAACGTACTCGGCAAACCCCTCATTGGCCCAGGCGGGCAGGCGCTTGGGCGTACCGAAGCGGTGCAGGTAGCCGTGCACCATTTCACGCACCAGCGTCGCCGCCAGCTCGTCGTCGTCCGCGGTCGCATAGCAACTGATGAACACCTTCGGCCCAACGGGATGACACATGCCCGTCACCTTTAGCGGCACAAGCTGGCCGAACGTTTCGGCCTCGACGAGCCGAAAACGATCCTGATCCTTAAAGACGAGCACGACTGCCTTCCCCCAGAAAATGTTTCGGCCGTCGCGGAGCCCGACGAGCTTCGATATCTCGTCGTACGTCCGATCAAGCATCCGCGCCAACTTGGCGGCCTGGAGCCGGGGCATATCCGAATAGAACAGAACGTAATCGGTTTCGATGGGTGCGATGGGCAACGTCGCCTGACGAGCGATCTGTTGGGCCTCGTTCTTCATCACCGACAGCGCCTGTTGCTGTTCGTCTGCCGTCAAGGCCGGCCAGGGGTCCGCGGGCCAGGGACCGGTCTCGGGTGAGCGGGTGTTGAGGCGCTCGGCTTCGATGGCCCGCTGAAGCTCCGCGCGCTGCCGGTGGGCTTCCTCTGCGACAAGACGCGCCGCATCGATCCGGTCGGCGACGGTCCGATCCAGGCGCAGGGCCTGTGTGAAAGCCTTCTGGGCCCGGGACTCACCATCGTCCATCAGCAGCAGCACGCCGCCGAGGTCAACCCACTGACCGGCATCCTGATCGGCCATCACCCGCCGGTACAGTCTCCAGACGTCGTCGGCGATCAGATCGACCCATTCTCGACGACCGAACGATCCGTCGAAGCCCTCGGCATCCCAGGCCGTCATCATCCCGGCGACCTGAACGCCGTCCGCGAGCTTGAACCGCACGTGAAGCGGCTCTGGAAGGGGTCCGGGAAGTGGCCCCAGACCGGCCAACCCCATCAGCCCCGTCATTACCGCCAAAATGGCACCTTGCCTTCGCTGCATGGTGGAATAGGCATGGGTATCGGGCGTTCAACAGGCTCCGCGGCCCTGAAAATATGATCCGTTGCCGTCGGGTCGCCGAATAGAATGGTACCGGGGTTGTTCCATCTATGGGTGGGATCGGTCTTGGCGTACGAGGCCGACTGCGAACCCCGATCGTGGCAACTTCCCGTCCCGGCGAGCTGGGCCGGTGATTCGGAGTTGAATGATGTTCGAACGCCTGACCGATCGAGCCCGGAAAGTGATGGCCCTGGCCAACCAGGAAGCCCAGCGCTTCAATCATGAATACATCGGGACCGAGCACATTCTGCTCGGGCTGGTGAAGGAAGGATCCGGGGTCGGCGCTAATGTGCTGAAGAATCTGGATATCGATCTGCGCAAGGTGCGCCTGGAGGTCGAGAAGCTGGTCAAGTCCGGCCCGGACATGGTGACGATGGGCAAGCTTCCGCAAACGCCCCGGGCCAAGAAGGTGATCGAGTACGCGATCGAAGAAGCGCGAAACCTCAACCACAACTATGTCGGAACGGAGCACTTGCTGCTGGGCCTGTTGCGCGAGCACGAGGGTGTGGCGGCGCAGGTGCTGATGAATCTCGGGCTGAAGCTCGAGGAGGTGCGCGAGGAAGTGCTCAACCTCCTCGGGGCCGGTGTGGAAACCGACGAAGGGGCTGACTCATTGGAGCCGGCCGGCGCCGGTGAGCCGGGCGGTTCACCCCGCCGCAGCAAGAGCAAGACCCCCGCCCTTGACAGCTTCGGCCGCGACCTCACCGAACTGGCCCGCAGCGGCGAGCTCGACCCCGTCATCGGCCGGCAAGATGAAATCGAGCGCCTTATCCAGGTCCTTTGCCGTCGCACGAAGAACAACCCGGTGCTGCTAGGCGAGGCGGGCGTGGGCAAGACCGCTATCGTCGAAGGTCTGGCCCAGCAGATCATCAACCAAGAGGTGCCCGATCTGCTGCACGATCGGAGGTTGGTCGTTCTGGATCTGGCGATGATGGTCGCCGGCACCAAATACCGAGGCCAGTTCGAGGAACGAATCAAGGCCGTGATGAACGAAGTGCGCCGGGCCAAGAACGTGATCCTGTTTATCGACGAGCTGCACACGCTGGTCGGCGCCGGCGGAGCGGAGGGCGCGATCGACGCGTCCAACGTGCTCAAGCCGGCCTTGGCCCGCGGCGAGATCCAGTGCATCGGCGCCACGACCTTCGACGAGTACCGCAAGTACATCGAGAAAGACGCAGCGCTCGAGCGGCGATTCCAATCGATCACCGTGGACCCGCCCAACGCCAAAGAAACGATCGAGATCCTCAAGGGGCTGCGCGAGCGTTACGCCCAGCACCACCGCGTGCGCATCACCGATGATGCGCTGGACTCGGCCGTGGAGCTGTCTGATCGCTACATCACCGGGCGCGTTCAGCCGGACAAGTCCATCGACGTGATCGACGAAGCCGGCGCGCGAGTCCGGCTCAAGTCGATGACCAAGCCGCCGAATCTTGCCGAACTCGAAGAGCAGATCGAGTTGCTCTCCATCGAGAAGGAAGAGGCGGTCAAGGGCGCCGACTACGAGAAGGCGGCCGAGCTCCGCGACCGAGCGGAAAAGCTCCGCAAGGAGAAAGACCACATTCAGCAGGATTGGCGTAAGAAGCTGAACGAGATCGACGGCGTCGTCGATGCAGAAGTCATCGGGGAGGTCGTCAGCAAGATGACCGGCGTACCGCTGACCCGTTTGGAGAAGGACGAATCCGAGCGGCTGCTGAACCTCGAAGAGGAGCTGCACAAGACCGTCATCAGCCAGCAAGAAGCGGTCAAGGCCGTCGCTCGCGCCATCCGCAAGGCCCGTTCCGGACTGAAAGATCCCCGCCGGCCGATGGGCTCGTTCATCTTCGTCGGCCCCTCCGGCGTCGGCAAGACGTTGCTCGCCAAGGCCCTGGCGGACTTCATGTTCGGCGACCCCGATGCCCTGGTCTACTTGGACATGAGCGAGTACATGGAGAAGCACAACGTCTCCAGGCTCATCGGCGCGCCGCCCGGCTATGTGGGCTACGAAGAAGGCGGACAGCTCACCGAGCGCATTCGCCGTCGACCGTACGCCGTCGTACTGCTCGACGAGGTCGAGAAGGCGCACCCCGACGTCTTCAACATGCTCCTTCAGATCATGGAGGAGGGCCGGCTCACCGACTCGTTCGGCCGGCACATCGACTTCAAAAACGTCATCCTGATCATGACCTCCAACATCGGCGCGGAAATGATCAAAGGCGGACAACAGTTCGGCTTCGGCAAACGCGACGACGTTCAGGACTACGAGAAAATGAAGTCCACGCTGATGCACGAGGCGGAGAAGTACTTCCGCCCCGAGTTCATCAACCGCCTGGACGAGATCATTGTCTTCCGGCCGCTGACCAAAGACGATCTGTTCGACATCATCGAGATCGAGCTGGACAAGGTGCGCGAACGGCTCCAGGCCAAGAGCATTGAACTCGAGCTGGACAAAAAGGCCAAGGAGTTCCTCATCGAGAAGGGATTCAATCCGGACTTTGGGGCCCGGCCGCTGCGCCGCGCCATCAGCTCCTACATCGAGGATCCACTGGCCGAGTCATTGCTCAGCCGTGACTTTCAGTCTGGTGAGAAGATCACGGTCACCCACAAGAAGGATGCCGAGAATCTCTACTTCCAGTCAGAGCCGATACCCAAGGACGAGGGTGGGGACGATGGCGGCGACGACGGGGACTCGCCCGAGCCGAGCCCCGACCGCCCGACCGAAGAACCTGCGGCCACGGCCTGAATCCCGGCCACACCAATCCACGATCATCGATATCCCCCGGCGGGCCGCCAAGGCCCGCCGTTTTCATTTTGCGTTGGGGCATCTGAAAATCGCCCGCGGCCCTTCCGAAGAACCTGCTGAGCCCCCAGCTTCGGAGCCCAGCCATGACCCAATATTGCCCGTGCTGTCAGGAACAACCCGCCACCACCCCTCGCCGGCGCTTCCGGCCGATCGCGGTGTTGCTGAACTTCGTCCTCGCCTACGCCCTGCTCATCGTCGGCGGCGGCACGCTGATCAACACCGGCCACCCGGTCGCGGTCGAAGTCGGCAGAATCATGCAGTTGGTCACGCTCGTCAAACCGACGATCCATTGGGCCCAGGCCAACGACCATGACACGATGGCCGGCGGCCTGAGCGTGTTGGCGAACGGCGTGCCCGTCGGACGGTTGATGTAGGTTGATTGGTTTGAGGAATCCGCGGGTTACCACCCTTGGCTATCTCGATGCCTTGATGCCTTGATGCCTATCTTCCTCGATGCCTCGATGCCTCGATGCCTCGATGCCTATCTTCATCAGTGGATCATCAGCAGCTTCAAGCCGGGGCCTTCGCTGACGACATCGACGGTCTTGAACCTGAACAGCCTGCCCACCTGCGGGTGGAATCGGATTCGTATCACGCCCCCGCCGAGGTTCTCCATGACCACTTCATGGCGTGGGATGCCCAGCATCATGCGATTGATGGTCTTGGCCAGATCGTTGCGGCGCTGGCCGAAGTAGCGGGCAAAGTCCTCAACGCCCAGCCCCTGCCGTTCGTAAGAACGCTTTGTTTGCTCAGACAGCAACTGCTCCCACAGCAGCTCGTACTCCTGATTTCGCAGGCAGGTCAAGGTGTTGGCCAACACATGCTCGGGCACGCGCGCACGCAGGATGATGCGGCCATCCTCAAATTCCTCACGGATCTGAAGCGGCTTGACGGCGTCGTCGTTGTTCTTTTTTCGTTTTCCAACCAGATCGGTCGTCTCGTACACAATCACCGTGCCGTCCGCGAGCGTGACACGATCCGGAAGCTCGCCCAGCGCCGCCGCTTGGTAGTAAGCGGGCCGGCGGTGATGTTCCACGCGGTACTCTTCGCAGCCAACCGTTGCGCTGAACAACACGAACCCGCCGATCACCAGCGCACGGAAAACCCGGCCGCGACTGAGGCCGGCACTGATGTGTTTGTTTCTACGGTGTGGAACGCTGCGACACATCCGCCGCTCCCGGAGAATCAAGCTCGATCACAAAGTCCGCGACCCAAAGCTGGCTCTTGCGGTCGGCGCCGCGCTGGCTGGTCCAGATCATGACGCTTCCATCGGAGTTGAACGCGGGCAGAACGTCCGCCTTGGCGGAATGGGTGATACGCCGGCGCTGCGTGCCGTACTTGATCGTGCCGTTGGATCCGTCCAGATCGCCGGGGTCGGCATCGAGCAGGAACACCTCGTAGTTGTGGTGACCGATTTCACTGGTGGCGTATACGAGGAACCGCCCGTTCGGATGCCAGAAAGGCCCCCAATTCACGTGTCCGTTGTCCGTGATTTGATACTCCCGCGATAGACCCACGATCTCGCCGCGCTCGTTCGTCGCCAACTCACCGATGAAAAGCTGCAAGTAGTGATCGCCCCGCCGATCGGAGCGATAGCAAATGCGCCTTTCATCCGGCGAGAAGAACGGCCCGCCGTCGTATCCCCGGGCCTGGACAATGCGATTGACGTTGCCCGTCGTAAGGTCCTTGATGAACAGATCACCTGCATTGGACGTCAAGTCACAAAACAACAGATGCCGGGCGTCCTTCGTCAGCGAACCTTCAGCCTGATACGAACTGTCATCACCGTAGATCACTTCGATCGATTCGGCGGTGCCGTCTGCGGTATCCAATTCACAGCGGACGATCTTCATCTCCGGCGGAAACATCCAGCGGTAACGCTCGGTGTCGCGCACAAACCCCGGCGGCTGTTGTTCAACCGGCGGCTGGACCGTCGACGCAAACAACACGACATTTGGATCGGTCGGGTGGAACCACCCGCAGGTGTTGGCCGACCCGGGCGGGCTGAGCCGTTTGAAGTTGTCGATGCTTGTGATTCTCCCAGCGTTATCCCGCGCGACGTCGGCAACGATCATCGCGTAGAACGGATCGGCCGCCTGACCCGCGGGCGGCAATTCGACCGCTTGAAAAATCACCTTGGAGTCATCGGGCGAGAAATACGACTCCCCGGCCTTGACGAACCGATCGGCGAACGTCAACTGCAACTGATTGGCCAGAATCCCCGCCTCCGCCTCTTGCCAGTTGGGATTCTGTTCAGCATCGCCGCTCGGGGCTTGTGCCAATGCGTGGGCACAAAGTCCAAGGCCGGCAAACGCGGCGAAGAAGCAGTGAGTTCTCATCGTGACAAAGCTCGCTTTGGGGTTTGTGAGTGGTACATCGGTGGGCCCAATCATACGCTGGATCGGCCCGTGATTGCAGCACGGCACGAGGCTGGACTACCCTAGCCGCCCATGGCCTTGGATGTCATTCATCAAGACGAGCGCATTCTCGTGCTCAACAAGCCCCCCGGGCTGCTGTCTGTGCCGGGGATCGGGCCTGACAAGCAGGATTGCCTCGCCTCGCGCGTGCAAAGTGAATTCCCGGGGGCCCGCATCGTCCATCGACTCGATCGCGACACGTCCGGCGTGATTGTCATGGGCCTGGACGCTGAGGCCCATCGTGAGCTGAGTCGGCAATTCCACGATCGGGAGGTGCACAAGATGTATATCGCGATCGTCCACGGGATGGTCGAGCCGGATGAGGGTGAGGTAAACCTGCCCATGCGCAAGGACATGGACCCCCGGAATGCGCCGCGCCAGGTCATCGATCACGAGCAGGGGCGATCGGCGGTGACGAAGTATCGCGTGCTGAAGCGCGATGCCGACCGCACGCGATTGGAACTCCGTCCGATCACCGGCCGCTCGCACCAGATTCGTTTGCACTTGCAATCGATCGGCCACCCGATTCTCGGCGACGACCTGTACGCGCCCCCGGAAGTGACGGCGCTGGCCGATCGTTTGTTGTTGCACGCGCAGTCGTTGTGGCTCGTGCATCCGGGCGCGGCCCAGCCGATGACGTTCGAGGCGCCGTGTCCGTTCTGACCGTTACGTGCTGCCATGCGTGTACGACAGCGGGCGATACACCTACTGAAGCCCACGGGCTCGAGCCCGTGGGCTTCGACGGAGTGCTGTGTTCGACACGAGGAAAGAAGGCAGGTCCGCATGTCTCACGCCCTCACGGCTACCTTCGGCATCATTTTGATCACAGGCGGCTCGATCGGCACATCGTCAATCGATACGCCGTGCGCCGCGAGATACCGCCCGATCGCCATCACCGGGAAATACAACCGATACAGGCGATAGCGCAGATAGAACACCCGCGGAAAACCCGTGCCTGTAAACCAAGGCTCGTACCACGAACCGGCTGGATCACCATCGGGATTCAGCGCGCGATCGACCGATTGCACATCAGTCAATTGCGTACCGGTCAGCCATTGGATCGCCCGTCGCAGATCAGGATCGTTCTCACCGTAGACCTCCTGCAGAATCATCGCCGCCCACGCCGTTTGCGAAGCGGTGGACGGTCCCCGGCCCTTCATCGTCTTATCGATATAGGAATTGGCTGACTCGCCGAACGAGCCGTCGGCTTGCTGCACCGATTTGATCCAGCGTCCCGCTCGTTTGATCCATTCTTGCTCGAAACCCTCACCGCAACGGATCGGCCCCACCACCGCCTGCCACGTGCCATAGATGTAGTTCACCCCCCACCGCCCGAACCAACAACCTTCCGGCTCCTGGCAACGCTTGATGTATTCGACGGCGCGCCGCACCGGCTCATCATCAACCGTGAACCCGAGCCAACTGAGACACTCCAGCGTTCGGCCGGTGATGTCCGGGCACGATGGATCCTGCATCGCGTTGTGGTCGGCGAACGGGATGTATTCGAGGATCTGCCGATGCCGGGTCTTGTCGAACGCAGCCCACCCGCCGTCGTCGTTTTGCAGGGCGAGTATCCACTGCACGCCGCGCTTGGCGGCGGCGACATTCTCGCGCCCCCCGGCACGCTTCAATCCCATCACCACCATCGCGGTGTCGTCGATATCCGGGTACCAACCGTTTGCATACTCGAAGCACCATCCGCCGGGCCGCGCATGCGGCTTGACGTTGTCCGCCCAATCGCCGCGATGTCTACATTCCTTGCTCACCAACCAGGACGCAGCTTTGCGGACGGCCGGATGCTCGGCGTCCAACCCGCAGTCGGTCAGCGCATACAGTGCGATCCCCGTATCCCACACCGGGCTGAAGCACGGCTGAATGCGAATTGCCTCCTCTTGCTCGATGAACAGCGCATCGAGGTCGCGCTCGGCCCGCTGGAGCACCGCCTCGTCGCGCTGGTATCCCAACGCCTTCAACGCAATTTGGATGTACACCATCGGCGGGAAGATCGCGCCCAAGCCGGCCGTGGATGAAATGCCATCCTGCCCCGCACGATCCAACAGCCATTGCTCGGTCCTTTTGATCGCCAACCGCTGAAACGGCGATCCGCCGATGCGATGCACGACCTTGAGGACCCGATCGATCGCCAAAAAGAACGCCGACCAACCGGGCGGGGTGCTTTGGGTCAGGGCAAACGTGAAACGATGCCGATCGTGCTGCGAGCAGAACAGTTCATCGATCCCCAAATGTGCGGGAAGCTTCCGCACCGGGCGCAGCGTCGTCACCAACGACAGCGGCGTGATCATCGTTCGTGTCCATGCGCTGACGTTATTCAGGTTGAAGTAGAACCAGCGAGGCAGGAGAATGATCTCCGGCGGAATCGCGGGCACCGCATTGAAAGAGACTTGCCCCAGGCACGCCAAATAGAAATTCGAGAAGCTGTTGCAGCGTTCCGCGCCGCCGTGATCGAGCACCACCTGGCGAGCCTTGACCATGTGCTGAGCGTCGGGATCGTCGCCCATGAGCTTCAGCGCGAAGTATCCCTTGACCGTCGCGGACAAATCGGCCCCGGCCCCGGGGTATTGACCCCACGATCCGTCGTCGCGCTGGAGGCTGCGTAGATAGTTGGCGATCTTTGGAAGCACCTCGCAGGCAGGTCGGCCGTCCGCCATCGGTTCATCTTCTTGACAGAGGATGAACTTCATCAGCAGGTATTCGCTTTGGAGGATGGAGTCGCCTTGCAGCTCGCCGCAGAAGTGGCCGTCGTCGTGCTGCACCGACAGCAACGCCTCCACCGCTTTTGAAAGCGCGCTGGTAAAGCGGGTTCGCTCTTGGGCGTTCAATGGACTGGCCAGGGGTGATCTCCTCGAGCTGGGCTTCGCGGTCTCACGTCCATTCTAAGCAGGCGTGGGAGCAATGCGTTCACGCTCAACCAACGTTTTTTGGGCGTGGAAGTGGTTATCGGAGACCGCCCTCTTCGCCATCTTGCCGCTACGATCCAGATGATGAACACAAAGTCCACGGCGACGGCGCCCTTTGCGGCTGCGGCTATCAGCGGGCATCTCGATACCCGCACCGCCGCCACCGAGGTCGCCCACGATCTTTACGACCACATCGGCGGCTCATGCGACCTCGCGCTGGTATTCGGAAGCTTTCACCACCGGGCGGCGCTATCAGAAGCGGCCGAGACGCTCCGCAACACCATCGGCCCCCGGACGATGCTCGCGGTGACGGCCGAAGGGGTGTTGGGCGTCGATCAGGAGCTGGAGGGGCTGGCCGGTCTGTCGGCGGTCGCGTTCCAACTGCCGGGCGTGGACCTGCACCCGTGGACCTACCAGGCTGAGCACCACGCGGGAATCCTCAAGTCACGCCAGGCCATGCGCGAGCACATCGGCCTCAACGACGATCTGCGGACCGTGCTCATGCTGGGCGATCCGTTCTCGACGCCGATCACGAAACTTCTGCCCGCTTTGACGACCTGCGGCGGGCCTGAGCAACCCGTGCCGGTCGCGGGTGGGATGTGCTCGGGCGCCAGCCAACCCGGACACAACGTGCTGGTCCTTGACGATCGAACGTTGGAGGCGGGGCTGATCGGGGTGACGATCAGCGGGGCGGTGGACATCGACTTCGTCGTCAGCCAGGGATGCCGGCCCATCGGCGAACCGCTGGTGATCACCAAATGTCAGGGGAATGTCGTGCTTCAACTCGGCGGTCGCAAGGCGCTGGACGTCGCGCAGGAGTTGACGAACAGCCTCGATGAGCACGAGCGATCATTGCTCTCGCGGGGGCTGCTGGTGGGCATGGTCATCGACGAATACAAAGAGCGGTTCGGGCGCGGCGACTTCATCGTCCGCAACATGCTGGGGTACGACAAGAAGCAGGGCGCAATCGCCGTAGGGGAGATCATCCGCGTGGGGCAGACGATGCAGTTTCACGTCCGGGACGCGGAGACCGCCGACGAGGATTTGCAGTTGTTGCTCGATGGTCAGCAACTGAAGGCCCCGCCGTTCGGCGCAGTGCTGTTTACGTGCAACGGCCGGGGCAAGCAGTTGTTCGAGACTGACAACCATGATGTGGGCGTGATTCAAGAGCGACTGGGCCAGGTGCCGTTGGCCGGGTTCTTCGCGGCGGGCGAGATCGGCCCGATCGGCAGTCAATCGTTTCTCCACGGCCACACGGCCGTGCTGGCGCTGTTTCGCGCGCGGGGTTCGATGTAGGTCTCGAGGCTGCCGGGTCGCGCGAAGCCGCAAGCGGCGTCAAATCCCGCCGCTTGCGCGTCCCGTCCCGATTCCATCGGGGGCTTCGCGTGAATCCACGGCAAGGTCTACGCCAAGGCCCACAATGGTTATCCATTACGGCGATCCATATCCCCCGGCCGATATCACCCGGCGATGTCGACTGTGGCGATTGATCGAATCCCCGCCCAACCGCGGCGGTACAATGAAGATGCCGTGGGTATAGGAAGCATTCTTCTTGAGCGGGGGCTGATCAAGGAAGAGCAGCTCGAACAGGCGATCGCCGAGCAGAACCGCACCGGCGAGCGGCTGGACCATGCGCTGGTGCGCCTGGGGTTCGTCAGCTCCGGCGAGGTGCTGAAGGCGATCGGTCAGCAGTTCGCCATGCCCATCGTCGATCTGAACGGCCTGGAGGTGGCTGAGGACATTCTGGGGACGCTGCCGCCGAAGCTCGTCTTCAAGCAACAGTGCGTTCCCATCGGGCGCAACAACGGCGCGTTGCAGGTCGCCACCTGCGATCCCTTTGAGTTGACCGCCTTCGACGAGCTGCGCTTATTGACCGGCATGGCCATCGAGCTCGTCCTGGCGGATGAGCAGGACATCCGCAAGTTCATCCGCACACACTACGGCGTGGCGGGCGACACGCTCGACGAACTATCAGCTGAGATCGAGGTCACCGAGACCGAGGTCACGGGGGCCGAAGCGCAGGAGCTGGAGCAAGCCCAAGCGGCCAGCGTCATCAAGCTCGTCAACGATCTGATGCTGGAGGCGATCCGCGAGCGGGCCACGGACGTTCACATCGAGCCCTATGAAGATCGCCTGGAGATCCGCTATCGCATCGACGGGGTGCTGAGCCACGCCGGCGTGCCCTCGACGGTGAACCGTTTCCGGAATGCGATCGTCAGCCGAATCAAGATCATGGCGAATCTCAACATCGCCGAGAAGCGCAAGCCGCAGGACGGGCGAATCACGCTGCGCCATAAGGGGCGGGAGTACGACCTGCGCATCAGCGTGATTCCGATGATCTTCGGCGAAGGGGTGGTGTTGCGAATCCTCAACAAGACCGCGGCCATGTTCCAGCTTGAAGAGCTGGGCATGGCTGACGAGAATCTGCGCCGCTGGGACGAGCTGATCATCCGCCCGCACGGGATTCTGCTCGTGACCGGCCCCACCGGCTGCGGCAAATCGACGACGCTGTACGCATCGCTGACGCGCATCGTCAGCGACGAAGTCAAAGCGATCACGATCGAGGACCCGGTCGAGTATCACGTCGACGGGGTGAACCAGATCCAGATCAAGCCCCAGGTGGGACTGACCTTCGCCACCGGATTGCGGTCGATTCTTCGGCACGACCCGGACACGATCATGATCGGTGAGATCCGCGATCTGGAGACGGCCGAGGCGGCGGTGCAGGCGTCGCTGACCGGTCACCTGGTCTTTTCGACCCTGCATACCAATGACGCGCCGGGGGCCTTGACTCGACTGCTGGACATGGGCATCGAGCCGTTCCTGGTAGCCAACTCACTGGAAGGGGTGATGGGCCAGCGTCTGCTGCGGCGTATCTGTAACGCCTGCAAGGAGCCGTACAAGCCTGAGGCGAGCGAGTTCCCGCCCGACTTCAAGCGGCCAAGAGGCCTTCAGCTCTACCACGGGACCGGGTGCCGGGAATGCCGCCAGACCGGCTTCCGAGGCCGGGTCGGCCTCTATGAGCTGCTGGTGATGAACGAGCAGACGCGGGAGATGGTCATGACCAAGGCCAATGCCCGCGAGATTGCCAAGGTGGCGGTGGCCGCGGGCGATCTGACGCTGCTCCGCGATGCCGGCTTCGACAAGGTCCGAGCGGGCGTCACCACCATCCCCGAGGCCCTCCGCGCAACCCAGGCCTGAGTATCACCTGCGGGCCGCCCTGGGCAAGCTGTGTCACGGGAACCACTTGCGACCGGCGTGCGTATTGGCGAGGCGAGCGCTTCGTCCTTGACGCGGCGGGCTGCGGACGGGACACTGGCTGTTCTGGGGCCCATTTGAGCCCATTTGCCCTTCACGGGCCGGCGGGCCCAATGCCCCCGGGCCGGGATTTTTACATGAAACCGTGGTTGGGAGGTTACTACCTATGGCTGCACGAACAGAAGCTGGCACCGGCGTCGTGGTGTCCCTGGTCGTCTTTGTGCTCTCGACGATCTTTCTGCTGGTGCTGACGATCGTCTTCTACGCCCGCCAGAGCAAGGAGATTCAGGCCGCCGTGGAAGCGGAAGAGTCCCTGGCCAAATATGTGACGCGCGAGCAGCGCAACCGTGACGAGATCAAAGCCCTGGAGGGTCGCGCCAATCCCGCGGCCGGGCAATCGGTGGTCCGAATGCTCCAGGACGACAAGCACCAGATCATGCAGTACCTGACCGGCAACGGGACCGACTCGCTCGATACCGCCAGGGACAGCTTGGTGAGCTTCGGTGTTGGCGACGGCGAGACCGTTCGCGACGTCCTTCGGGACCTCTCTCGGGACCAGCGAACCAAGCAGCAGGAGATCGGCGGTCTGGAGGCCAAGCTCGCCGACCGCCAGGACGAGATCGACGACCTCAAGGCTTCCATGCGCCAGCTCGAGGAGGACCACCGCGCCGAGGTTGACGGCATCAATACCGAGGTCAACGGGTATCGCACGGAAGCCTTGCGCAATCGCGATCGTCTCGATGAGGCGGAGGGGGAGTACCGCGCCGCCGTCGATCGGCTTGATGACCGCTACCAGGGCGAGATCGCCGATCTGCAGAATCAAAACGACCGGCTCAGCGAAGAGAGCGTTCGCCTCAAAGACCGGGTCGGCGACTTGCAGGCAATCATCGCGCGCAGTCGACCGACCGGCGGCGATCCCTCACTGCTCGTTGACGGCCGCATCATCGATCAGGCGGGAAGCTCCGACGCGGTCTTCATCGATCGCGGCAAGAAACACCACATCGTCCTCGGCATGACCTTCGAGGTCTACGACCGCGAGACGGCTATTCAGGTCGACCCGCAGACGGGTCGGATGTCGCGCGGCAAGGCAAGTCTCCAGGTGACGAACGTCGCAGCGACAACCTCGACGTGCAAGATTATCCGGGCCGTACCGGGCCGGCCCGTCGTCCGAGACGACGTCATCGCCAACGCGGTCTATGACCCGAAATACGTGTTCAAGTTCCTGATCCACGGGAAGTTTGACGTGGACGGAGACGGCCGACCGTCCGCGGCCGAGGCCCAACATCTTCGCAGCCGCGTGATCCGGTGGGGCGGAGCCATCGTCACCGGCGACGACCTGCCGGGCGACCTGGATTTCCTGGTGCTCGGCGCCCAGCCGCCGATTCCCGGACCGCTGGGCGCCATCGTCACCGAGCGACAGATCGAAATCTGGGTCGACAAGCGCAACGCCTACGAGAAATACCAAGAGCTGATGAAGCAGGCGATGGACGCGCAGATCCCCGTGCTCAACGCCAACCGCTTCTTCATTCTGATCGGACACACCATTCGGTAACCGCCGGCGGTCCGAAGACGATCGACGCAACCTCACAGAGCCTCGCACCACATGGCGGGGCTTTTTCCTTTTCTGCCCGTTACAACCGCCCGGCCCCCGGCGGATATGATCGCCCTCCCCTGGTCTTGAGGAACCCCCGCCGTGGCGGCAAACCAGTCAGCGCTCGTCAACTGGAGTCAGTACCTGGGCCTGCGCGCCTTCGCAGGGTTCATGCACTGTTTCGACATCGACCAGAACCTCCAGTCCGCGGCCGGCGTGGGGTCGCTCTTCCACAAACTCAGTCGCCGACACCGCCGGCGCGCACAGCACAACATCGCCCAGAGCTTTCCCGACTGGCCGACGACGCGCGTGGCCGCGGTTGCCGAGCGCTCGATGCAGCACATGTTCCAACTGTTCATGGTTGATGCGTTGATTACGCCTCGCTGCATCACCGAGTCCTCCTGGCCGAAATACGTGCGCATCGGCGAGCTTCCCCGCGCATTGGAGCGGCTCGTGAGAGGCCAACCCGCGATCTTCATCACCGGACATTGCGGGAACTGGGAGCTGCTTGGCTACAGCCTCGCGGTGATCGGCTACCCGTTGCACGCGCTGGCCCGGCCGCTGGACAACCCGCTCCTGAACCGCTGGGTCATGGGTATGCGTGAGGATCGCGGCATGCGCATCATCACCAAGTGGGGCGCCATGCCGATCCTTCAGGAGATTCTGGGCGCCGGCGGCTGGATCGCGTTCATCGCCGATCAGAACGCCGGCGATCAAGGCTTGTTCGTTCCCTTCTTCGGCTCCCTCGCCTCGAGCTACAAGTCGATCGGTCTGCTCGCGATGCGATACAACATCCCGATCGTGGCGGGGTTCGCCCGCCGCTTGGATGGTCGATTTCGATACGAGCTTTCCTGCACCGATTTCATCACCCCCGACGATTGGGCGAATCGAGACGACCCCCTTTTCTACATCACCGCTCGCTTCAATCACGCGATGGAGCAGATGATCCGATCCGCGCCCGAGCAATACCTGTGGGTGCACCGACGCTGGAAGAGCCGGCCTCGGCATGAGCGTCTCGGCCGGCCCGTGCCGCCGCGGCTCGTGGCCAAGCTGCGATCACTGCCCTGGCTGAACAATGACGAAGTGGACCTGATCGTCGATCGGTCCAACAAACTGGCCCGCCGAGAGCAGCCGTGACGCCTCCATCGCCACCGCGATGCTACGATTGTCCCCCACCGCCGCAGCGCACCATGAACACCTCGCGATTACAAGGCAAAAAAGTGCTTATCGTCGACGACGATGAGGACGTCCTCAGCAGCATCGAGCTGGCGATGCGGGCGGAGGGCGCGACCACCCACACCGTCACCGACGGAAACGCCGCCATCATCGCCTGCCACGGCGGGTCCCCTGATGCCATCGTGCTGGACATGATGCTTCCCAAGCGCTCCGGCTTCCTCGTGTTGGAGAAGCTCAAGTCCCAAGCCAACGCCCCGATCATCGTCATGATCACCGCCAATCAGGGCAAGCGCCACATGGTCTACGCCGAATCACTCGGCGTGGACGCGTACCTGGTCAAGCCCGTACCCTTGTATCGGCTTGTGGACACAGTGGTTCAGCTACTCGAACCCGACGACGACGAGCACGAAGAGGCGGTTGAAGCGTAGCCTGCCGGCCCGTGTGCAATCCAATCGCTGCGAACATGCTGCGGACGCCCGCAAACGGCCGAGACCGAAATGTCCGAAACCGACACACTCATGGATCAAGCCACCTCCGGCCGGCAATTCGTCGTCCTCTCCAACCGGCCAGCCGACGATGAGGCTGCGCTCGCTCCCATCGGCCCGAGGCGCGACGTGGTCAACGATCTGTTTGATTGCAACACCGGGCCCGAGTCCGACAACGACGACGTCCTGTACGGCCCCGGCCTTCGCATCGAGCTGACGCCCGGACAGGACCCCATTACCCAGATGCTCCTCACCATCACCGAGGAAGAAGTCGGCTGGCAGGTCCTCACCCGATTCGTCAAGAAGTTCGGGTGGAGGCTGCTCGATCCCGCCACCGGCCGCGAACTCAATCCGCCGGCCAGCTGAAAAATATCAGTTCGTAAAGCCCGGTCGCGCGAGCGTCTCCTTCACCCCCAGGTTCCCCAACCCACGGCCCCAAACGCCGTGGCCCCGGTCAATGGGCAATGCCATACAAAGCCTCGTGCCGATTCGGTACAATGCACTGGGCAGAACGTTGCATAAGGATGGAGCGATGGAGGAACAGAAACCCACGATCCACGAGAACCCGAGTCCTGATGATGGCGCCACGGTCCTCGATGGCCAAAGGCCCGCAGGACACATTGCCCCGGGCTCAAGAATCGGGCACTACACCATCCGGGAAGTTCTGGGTGAAGGCGGCTTCGCCGTCGTGTATCTCGCCGAGCAAACCGAGCCCGTCCGCCGGCGTGTCGCGCTGAAGGTGATCAAGCTCGGCATGGATACGAAGCAAGTCATCGCCCGCTTCGAAGCTGAGCGCCAAGCCCTGGCCATGATGGATCACCCGTGCGTGGCCAAGGTCTTCGATGCGGGTGTGACCGATGATGGCCGGTCGTACTTCGTCATGGAGTATGTGCCCGGGGTGCCGATCACGGATCACTGCGATCGCCAGAAGTTGAGCATCACCGAGCGGCTCAACCTGTTCACACAGGTCTGCGACGCCGTGCAGCACGCGCATCAAAAAGGCATCATCCACCGCGACCTCAAGCCGAGCAACGTTCTCGTGTCAGTGAAGGAGGGCAGCGCACAGGTCAAGGTGATCGACTTCGGCGTGGCCAAGGCGCTGCACCAGAAGCTCACGGAACGAACGCTCTTTACCGAGCAAGGTCAGCTCATCGGCACCCCGGAGTACATGAGCCCCGAGCAGGCGGAGATGACCGCACAGGACATCGACACCCGCTCCGACATCTATTCGCTGGGTGTGTTGCTGTATGAGTTGCTCACCGGCGCATTGCCCTTTGATCCCAAGAGCCTTCGCAAGGCCGCGTTCGCTGAGATTCAGCGGATCATTCGTCAGGAGGAGCCGCCAAAGCCGAGCACGAAGCTGAGCAGTTTGGGCGATGCCTCAACCACCAACGCCGACAAACGCAGGCTCGACCCACGATCCCTGATGCGTGAACTTCGCGGCGACCTCGACTGGATTGTGATGAAGGCCCTGGAGAAGGATCGCGAGCGCCGGTACGAGACGGCCAACGGGTTCGCGTCAGATATCCGGCGGCACCTGGCCCACGAGCCGGTCCTGGCCGGGCCGCCCAGCGCGACCTACAAACTCAGGAAGTTCGTGCGCCGCAACCGCGGTGGCGTGATTGCAACGGGCGTGGTCCTTGGTGTTCTGATCCTGGGTGTCGCGGGCACGACATGGGGTTGGGTGGAGGCAATTGACGCCCGCGATGCGGAATCAGATGCGCGCGCCGAAGCCCAACAGCGACAACAAGAGGCTGTGGTCGCCCGCGAGGAGGCGCAGGACGAGCGCGATGCCGCAGTGTTCCAGACCTATGTCGCCAATATCGCAGCGGCCGACGCGGCCCTGATGGTGAACAACATTGCCACGGTCAAACACCGGCTGCAGCGGGCACCGGCAGCGCTGCGAAACTGGGAATGGTGGTTCCTGTGGAACCGGTCCGATACGAGCGACGCAACCCTGCGCGGGCACGAGAGAAGGGTCCAAAGCGTTGCCTTCTCACCCGACGGGACGCGGGTGGCCTCGGGGTCATGGGACAACACGATCAAGCTGTGGGACGTGGCGAGCGGCGAGGAGGTCGCAACCCTGCGCGGGCACGAGGGCATGGTCTATAGCGTTGCCTTCTCACCCGACGGGACGCGGGTGGCCTCGGGGTCACAGGACAAGACGATCAAGCTGTGGGACGCGGCGAGCGGCGAGGAGGTCGCAACCCTGCGCGGGCACGAGAGCGGGGTCTATAGCGTTGCGTTCTCACCCGACGGGACGCGGGTGGCCTCGGGGTCATGGGACAAGACGATCAAGCTGTGGGACGCGGCGAGCGGCGAGGAGGTCGCAACCCTGCGCGGGCACGAGGGCCCGGTCTGGAGCGTTGCGTTCTCACCCGACGGGACGCGGGTGGCCTCAGGCTCTGGGGATCAAACCATCCGACTCTGGGACAGTGTGCCCGTCGTTCAGCGCTCCCGGGAGCGGGCGGCGTACATTAAGGCGCGCTCCCTGATGAAGCCGGTTATCGATCGCCTCTTCGCGGAACTCGGGGATCCGGGCACAATTTCCGAGGCGATCCCCAACGACTCCTCGCTCAGTGATGTCCGCCGCCATGTCGCCCGCAACCTCATCCTCCAGCGATGCTCGGCGATCCGCGAGCAGGCACGCGAAGCCCATCAGCAGGCACTGACCCACTTCGACCAGGGCCAGTACGACAATGCGGAACCGCTGTTGTCCACGGTGTTAGAAACCGTCCGCCGCAGCCTTGGCCCTGACAGTCCTGAGACGGTGCCGCTGATCGAGCTTCTGGCGAACCTCCATAACAAACAGGGCCGGTTCGACGAGGCAAGGCCGTATATGGCTGAACTGATTTCGATTCGAAAGCGGGCCGCTCAACGGAAGGATGCACCTGCTGACGCCCTCAACAACTACGCCTGGCTGCTGCTCACCTGCGAGCCGAGTGACCTGCGCGATCCGAAGGCGGCGTTGCCGATCGCCCTTCGAGCCAACGAAATGACTGATCATGAGAACCCGAGTTATCTCGACACACTTTCCCTGGCCTACGACCTGACGGGCGACACGGCAAAGGCGATCGAGAACCAAAAGAAGGCCATGTCGGTTCGAAGGCGAGCAAAAGCACAATCCATCCGGAACTACAAGCGAGACGCCGAAAGGCAGGATGCGAGTGCTGAGGCCCGCAACAACTACGCCTGGATGCTGCTCACCGTCAAGCCAGTTGACCTCGATGATGCGAAGGCCGCGTTGGCAATCGCTCTGCGAGCCAACGAAATGACCGATCATGAGAACCCGATGTATCTCGACACCCTCGCCATGGCCTACCACCTCACCGGCGACCACGCGAAAGCCGTCGAAACACAACAGAAAGCCATCGCCCTGCTTACCCCCTATCAACCCCGCCGCGACGAATATGAAGCCCACCTCGCCAAGTTCGAGGCCGCGTTGGAAGATGAGTCCAAATGAACCCGCTCATCAACCTCGACCACGTTTGGGACACCCCGACCAACGCCGCCGAGTGGCGCGCGAAGCTACCTGATGGAGTGAACTCGAACGAGCAGGACGACTGACCCTCCCGCCCGGCCCGTCTAGATCGCAGCTACGGACACGGCCCCCAGTTGACGAGGAGGGCGAGGAGGTCGGTCGCCCCAACGGTGCCGTCGCCGTCAAAGTCAGCCGGGCAATCATTGCAATCGGCGCACGGCCCCCAAGTGACAAGCAACAAGAGCAGGTCGGATGCACCGACGGAGCCGTTGGCGGCAAGATCCCACGGGCACTTTCCGGAGCCGGCAGCATCAAAGAGGTATACCGAGTCGGATTGGCCGTCGTAGTCATCGTCGTTAGGTACCCCACCGATGGCTGGAGTGCTGCTGATCGCGGCGGAGAGGTACTCCCAAGCCACACGCGCTCGATCTTCAAGCCACCCATGCCAGGCGCCGCCAGTGACAGGCCGCCTACGCCGTCCCGCAACATTTGCGCGGTTCGATTGTCCGGTAAGTCCCGCTTACCACTCGCACACAACCCAAAACTCACGCACTACATCAGGAGAATCGCACCGACCAC
>JACZXL010000240.1 GCA_022571635.1 Planctomycetota bacterium | reverse complement strand
GCCGTTGGCTGGTCGCATCCAGGTCGGTGCCGAGCTGGGCGAACGCTTCCAACTCCCGGTACGCCGCCAAATCCAAGCGCAGCGAACCGGCGACCTCTTTCATCGCCTTGATCTGCGCGTTGCCGCCCACGCGGCTGACGGAGATCCCGACGTTGATGGCCGGTCGTGTGCCGGCTGCGAACAGTTCCGGCTGGAGGTAAATCTGCCCGTCGGTGATCGAGATGACGTTCGTGGGAATGTACGCCGACACATCGCCTTCCTGCGTCTCGATGATCGGCAAGGCCGTCAGCGAACCGCCGCCGTGTTGATCGGCTAGCTTGGTGGCGCGCTCCAGCAGGCGACTGTGCAGATAGAACACGTCGCCCGGATAGGCCTCGCGCCCGGGCGGCCGCCGCAGTAACAACGAAAGTTGGCGATACGAATGCGCCTGCTTCGTCAGATCGTCGTACACGCACAGTACGTGCTTGGGCGTTTTACCTTCCTTGCCCTGCCACATGAAGTGCTCGCCCATTGCGCAACCGGCGTACGGCGCGATGTATTGCATCGGAGCGGGATCGGCGGCGCTTGCAATGACCACGATCGTATAGTCCATCGCACCGTGCTCTTTGAGCGTCTCAACTACGCCCACCACCGTCGACGCCTTTTGACCGATGGCGACGTAGATGCAGACCACCGCCTCCGGCGTGCCCCACCAACCGCGCTGATTGATGATGGCGTCCACCGCGATGGCCGTCTTGCCGGTCTTGCGATCGCCGATGATCAACTCGCGCTGGCCCCGGCCAATGGGAATCATCGAGTCGATCGCCTTGATGCCGGTCTGCAACGGCTCCTTCACCGGTTGGCGATACGCAATGCCGGGGGCGACGATATCGAGCTTGCGGGTCACGCCGCCGGTGTCGATGGGCGGTCCGCCATCCATCGCTCGACCCAAGGGATCGACGACCCGGCCCAACATGCCTTCACCGACTGGAACTTCCAGCAATCGGTTGGTGGACTTGACGGTGTCGCCTTCGCGCACGGCCAGGAAGTTGCCGTAGATCACCGCCCCGACCGTATCCAGCTCCAGGTTCATCACCTGGCCCATCACCGCGCCTTCGGCCGTGTCAAACTCCAGCAGCTCTCCCGCCATGGCTCGTGACAGCCCGTAGATGCGCGCGATGCCGTCGCCGACCTCCACGACGCGGCCAACTTCTGAGATCTCCAATTCGGTGGAGAACTGCTCGATTTCCTGCTTGATAATGGAAGTGATTTCGTCGGTCTTGATCTTCACGGTTTAGTCTCTTGGGAATGGAACCACAGATGAACACAGATGGACACGGATTAGGAACGAACAAATATAGGTAGGGAGAAGCATTTGGTGGCCTACGAGACAAGGCGTTTGATTTGTATCTTCGGACGGCCGAAGTTGATCAGAAGGCAAACAGGGAGATGGGTGGCTTTCAAGTAGTTCAGGCATTGCGCCATATGGACTTCATCAAGTGCCTTTACTGCCTTCAACTCAACGATGACCTGATCGTCGACTAGCAAATCAGCGGTGTAGTGTCCCACGATCGTGTCATCATAGTGGACCGTGAGCGGTGCTTGTTGGCGAACGACCATGCCGCATTTCGTGAGTTCGTGGCTCATCGCATTCTCATAGACTTTTTCGAGAAAACCACAGCCGAGCGTGTTGGCTACCCGGAACGCACATCCGATTATCGATTCGGTGATTTCATTCACCGCTTTTCTGTGTGCATCTGTGTGAATCTGTGGTTGCTTCTTAGTCAGCATCGTTTCGCTCAGCAATCTCATATACAACCGTGACATTGGCGTGCACGGTGACGTCGCCTGGCTGAATGGGCGGGGGGGCGGCCTCGGCCATCGCCATGCCGGCGCTCATGCGCTGGATCGGGATCGGCCGAGGGGCTGCGGCCTGATCCAGGGTGATTGACAACACACGCACCAACCGCAGACCCGCAGCGTCAGCCAGCGTGCGGGCGTCGGTGAGCGCATTGGCTGTTGCCGCCCGGATCGCTTCGCCCCGATGCGTTCGCGGATCGGCAAGTCCGAAGCTGATGGAGTCGATCGAGTTCGCCCCGGCTTCGTTGGCGGCCTGAATCAGCTCACCGGCCAGCTCCAGCTTCTCTGTCTTTACGTTGAGACTGTTACTGACACGGTAACCGACGATCTTCGGCTTCCAATCCACGGGGGCCTGACGCGGTCTTCGCGTATACATCGGCTGAATCTGAAATTGGCTCGTTTGATACTCCTTGTCCGTCAGCCCGGTCTTTTTCAGCGCGTCGATCACATCATTCATCTGCCGGCTGTTCTCTCGCAGCGCGATCGTCGCTTCATCCGACTCGGTCACGACCCCCACGCGGATTCGCAACTCATCCGCAGGCTTCTCGAGTTGCGCAGCACCGCGCACCGTGAGCACGGGCACGACGGCGTCGACTTCATCCGCGGTCGCCATAGTCACAAGCTGCAGCATGCAAACGGACACGAACAGTCCGATGATGGAGGTTTTCATCCTTCCGCTCCTTCTTCAATAATCCTGCCCAAGCGCTGGCGCACCGCCGAGCCGCCCGAGGTCAGGAAGTGCTGGCGGAGGCGGCGAAGCCGACTGGCCACCGAGCCGTCGATCAACTGGTCGCCGATGCGAAGCCTCACGCCGCCGATCATCGCCGCGTCGGTGTACGAGTACAGCACCGGGTCTTTGCCAAGTGCACCTTGAATTCGCTGCTTGATCGTATCGAGTTGCTCCGGCCCCAACGGCCCGGGCGTGTAGATATCGACCTCAACCCGGCCCAACGCATCGTGGACCAACTGATCGAACGCGGCGCTGATGGATTCGAGCCGACGAAGTCGGGCTTTGTTGTTGAGCACCAACAGGAAGCGAAGCGCCAGGTCCGTGATCCGGCCGTGGAAGATGCGGCGTATGGCCTCGCCCCTGGCCTTGGTGTTGATGATCGGCGAGGCGAGGAACTCTCGGAACGTGCGATCGCCGCGCGCCAGCTCGCAGATCTGATCGAGTTCCTCGGCAAGTTCCACGATCTTCTCGCGGCCGCCGGCATCGTCAGCCAGCTCGTACAAGCTTTTCGCGTAGACCTGAGCGATCGCGTCAGTGTGGATGGCCATGGTTGGTAGTGTGTTCGTCGAAAGTTCGTGAAAGCGTTCAGCTCGGCGCGGCTACGTTCGGCTCGCAGTACCAAGCTCATCCAATGATTCGTTGATGAGGCGTTGTTGATCCTCAGCGGTTATTTCCCGCGCGAGGATCTTCCCGGCGATATCGGCGGCAAGCATCGCCGCTTGCGTGTGCAGCTCGCCGATCGCCGCCGCCTTGGCGGAGTCGATATCACGAGTGGCGCGCAGCTTCATTTCCACAAGATGAGCTTCATTGTGCGCGCGAAGCTGCTCTCCGGCCGCCTTGGCGTCGGCCTTGGCCTTGACGATCATGGCGTTGGCTTCCTCGCGCGCCGAAGCCAGGCTCCGCTCGTATTCAGCCAATGCGGCCTTGGCTTGTTCACGCGCCTGCTCGGCCGATTCGATCTCCCGGCGAATCTTGTTCTCGCGATCCTCAAGGCCCTGGGCGATCTTCGGCCAAACCTTCATATACAGGAAGCCGAACGCGAGCAGAAACACCACCAGCGCCGTGACGGCTGGAAGCCAATTCGCGGCCATCAGCTCGGCGCTTTCCACGCCATGTTCAGCCGCCTCGTCGGCGGCAAGCAGAAATCGCATTTCCTAACGACCTCACATTGTCTACAAGAACCAAATTCGCGCCGATGCCGCGCTCGCGATCGATCGGCGAGACCGTTGCTTAGTTCACCGCCGGAATCTTCCCAAGCGCCATCACGCCCACGATGACCGCGAACAGGGCCACGCCCTCGACCAGCGCGGCGGTCAGGATCATGTTGATGAAGATTCGGCCGGCCATCTCCGGCTGGCGGGCCATGGCCTCCACCGCACTGCCTCCGATCCGGCCGATGCCGAGGCCGGCGCCAACCGCGCCCAGACCCGCAGCCATTCCAGCGCCGAGACCGGCCAAGCCAAAGTCCGCCAACATGAGCGAGCCCACAACGCCTGCGCTACTCTGAGCGGATGCGGATTCCGGTGCGAACAGAGCCAAGCCGACGAACGCGAGCAACATCAGTCCAAACAGCTTTTTCATTTGAGATCAACTCTTCCTTTGACGCTGTGGGCGGGCGCCACTGATTGAGATCGTTGACGGGGTTGGCACGTCCCACTTTCGCGCCCGCCCTGGTGTGTTTCCTTATGCCTGAGCCGGCTCCAGTTTCGCTTCAGCTGAGGACGACTCATGCTCGGTCTCGCTGTGCTCATGCTCCTCGTCATGATGCGACATCATGCTTATGAACACGGCAGTCAGGAACATAAATATAAACGCCTGCAAGAAGCCGACGAACAGCTCGAGGAATGTGACCAGTACCGCCGCGATACCGCTGACCAGTGTAATCGCCCCGACGCCAAACGCACCTGAACCCCCTTTGGCCGCCGTAGCCCCGAACCCCAACAGCACCGCCATCAGCGTATGACCGGCAACCATGTTCGCAAACAATCGAATCGCCAGGGCCATCGGCTTGATGAGGTGGCCGACCAGCTCGACCGGCACCACCATGAGCAGCACGGGCCAGATGTACCATTTTTCCTTGAGCAGCCCACCGGTCAGATGTTCCAGCCATCCTTTGACGCCCATTTCGCGGAAGCCGTGGATCTGGATCAGGATAAAGGAGAGGAACGCCAGCGCTCCGGTCACCATGATGTTGGCCGTGGCCGTTCCGCCGACCCACGTCTTGGCGTCGTTGCCGAACACGAGATGGGTAATGTCCAGGATCGGCAACAGTCCAAAGAGATTGTTAAAGAGAACGAAGAAAAACACGGTCATGAGGTACGGCATGTACCGGCGCGTCTGGTCTTCGCCGAGGATCGGCACGAGCATCTCGTTGCGCAAGTAGATCACCAGCGCCTCGATGATCTGCCCGAACTTGCCCTTGGTGATGTAGCGGTCGTTGCCCTGGGACTCCGGACCGGTCGCAATCGCTTTGGCAGCTTGCACCATCGCCCAAACGAATACGATCGTCACCAGCACAATCGTGACCATGTGCATGGTCAGCACGGGCGTGTCACCGATCTTCAGCAGGATCTTGTCGGTGACGTGTTCGGTTGGGTCGCCGGAGGCGAGAAAATACATCTGCGAGTGCTGCCTAAGTTCGTTGAAGCGTGCGGCTCAGGTGACGCGCTTGATGTGCAGGGCCAGGACCGCCGCTTCGCCGCACTGGACGATCACGTACGTTGTGGCCACCGACAACAGCAGCGGGGTCCCGCTGAGTGGAGTCGCGGAGTATAGCAGGTAGGCCAGAGGTGGGGTGACCAACAATCGTCCCACGATCCCCGCCAGCCACCACGTTGTCCACGAGCTCACCGGCCGACGCCGCCACGGGCGCATCAGCAGCGCCGCGGCGACGCCCACCCCCGCGACCAACGCCGATCCCGCCAGACCCGCCGTGACCGCATCGATGCCGAACCCGCCCAGCCAGACCACGGCCAGCCACCCGATACACGTCAGCCCCGACAGCCCAACGATCGACCCCACCATCCGTCCGATCGGAAGGGCGATGATCGGCTCCTTCGTCGCCGGTGCGGGGCTAGTCATTCGGCCAGTCGCCGTTGTCGTCGTCGGCCGGTGGAAGCGGCCGACCCCGGCCCTTGGTTGGGTGCTGCTCATCGAGCATTCGATTGAGCTTCAGGGCCCCTCTGATGAGGCTCCACATCGCCACCACGATCCCGATGAGCGAGCCGGTCAGGATCCCCTTGGGGCTGGTGCCTCGCCATTGGTCGAATC
>JACZXL010000239.1 GCA_022571635.1 Planctomycetota bacterium | reverse complement strand
CGTATCGAGGAACGCATCGTGCCGTCGCCCGGCGGCTTCCGCCAGCAGTCGCTCGATCGGGGTCACGTCGAGGCTTCGGCCGATGACGCGGAAGGTTCGACGACCTTGGGGCCAGCGCAGTTGGATTCGATAGGAGCGCCCGGACGGCCGGCCGGTGGACGCGGGACCGGCGTCGTACCATCCATGTTGGGCGATCAGATCGCGAAGCTGCCGAATTTCCTGGGCGGTCATCGGGCCGGACCATGTCGTTTTTTCCTGCCGGGCGTCGAGACCACCGCCGAAGTGAATGGTCCCATCGGGCTCGACCCGGTACATCGCGGCGGCGTTGTCCTGGGTGAGCACGAGCATCTTCAGTGACAGGCCGCCCGTTGGAGATTGGGGGTCAACACGAGAACCACCGGCGCAACCGAGCGCGGCAAGCGTCGCCGCCAACATCACGCAGACGGTGCGCATGAGACGCCTGATGCGCGTGCGGTCGGCGCTCACGGCCGGCGGTACCGTTGATAGGGATCATCCCCGAAGTCATATCGCCGCGGGATGACAGGACTTTGCGTCGGCGGCAGATCACTGGCCCACGCCAAGTGAGCGAGTCGCCGCGCCAAAGCGCCAATGGCCGAGTCCGGCGATCCGTCAACGTCGACCGTTCGTTGGAATCCCCATCGCTTGCCGTGGCCGGTCAGCGCGAGCAGATACACGACCTGATCCGCTTGCGGCTGGCGATGTTTCCAGTTGGTCAGCGGATCGGTTCGGGCTGAATCGGTGAACCCGAGCTGCTGGATGTCGGACCAAAGCCCGGCGACCTGCGCTCGGCTCAAGGCTCGTCGCGGCAGAGGCAGCCAGTCGACGCTGCGGTCCTCATCGAGCCCGAAATGCAGCGATCCGTCCGGAAACAGGACGAATCGGCCGGGGCGCAGGTGTACCGGCGCCGTGGGCTCGCCGTCTACGGTGCGGAGAATGGTCAAATCGACGGTGAAATCGGCCGGTGCGCCCGAAAGCGGGTCCACGGCGTAATCGGGCGCGGCCGTGCAGCCGCCGAGCGTTATCACGATCGCGATCGTGCATCGGGGGATTCGCGCGGTGGGCATGGCAGGAGTGTACGCCGATGCGCCAGCACAGCAAGTGATCGCGGCGAGTCGCCGGCCACGGTCGTGTCCCGGACCAGGGCGCCGCGGGCGACTTTGTCGGTTGGCCCGCGCTGCGGTACCTTGAGCGGCGCGATGTATGCGAGCGTGAACTGGATCAATGCGTATCTCGACCCGCCGGCCAGCGCCGATGAGCAGGCTGAGCTGCTGACACGCGCCGGGTTCCCACTGGAGGGGCGAGCTGAAGTGGACGGTGGCGACGTTCGACAAGACTTCGAGATGGCGTCCAACCGCGGCGACGTCGGGTGTCACGTTGGGATGGCGCGGGAGATCGCCGCGATCTCAGGCCGCACGCTCAAGGCCCCGAGGCCGAGCCCCCGCCCCACCGCGGGGCGTGCCGATCAGTTCGTGACCGTCATCAACAAGGCGCCCAAGCTCTGCCCCCTGTACACCGGGCGAGTCATTCGCGGTCTGCGGGTCGGCCCGTCGCCGAAGTGGCTCACCGACCGGCTCACGGCCATCGGCCAAATCCCACGCAACAACCTGGTCGATATCAGCAACTTCGTGCTGTTCGAGCTGGGCCAGCCGACGCACGTGTTCGACCTGGCCAAGCTCGGCGGCGCGCAGATCGTCATTCGCATGGCAAAGGGCGGCGAGTCGTTCCTGCCCATCGGTGAAGGCGCGGCCAAGGTGAAACTCACCGAGCAGGATTTGGTAATCGCCGATGAGAAACGCGCGGTGGCGATCGCCGGGGTCAAGGGCGGGGCCGAGACCGCCGTCACCGAAACGACGACCGACATACTGATCGAGGCGGCCAGCTTCGATCCCGTCAGCGTGCGCAACAGCAGTCGCCGGCTCAACATCGCCAGCGACTCGAGCTACCGGTTCGAGCGCGGCGTGCACCCGGGTCAAGTGGATTTCGCAGCCGAGCGCTTGGTGGAGTTGATCCTCGAGTTGTGTGGCGGCGAGCTGTGCGAGGGCGTGCTGGCGGAGGGACAGCCGATTCCGGAGCCGCGCACGGCGAGCATGCGCCCGGATCGCTGCCGAGCATTACTCGGCATCGAGATCAGTAACGAGCAGATGCTGCAATGGCTGGATCGACTCGAATTTCGGCCGCGGCTCGAGGGCGAGATTGTTCACTGTGTTGTGCCGATCTACCGCCTCGATATCCATCGCGAAATTGATCTCATTGAAGAGGTGAGCCGAATGTCCGGCCACGACACGATTCCGGTGACCGAGACGATCGAAGTTCGCGTCGCGCCGCCGCAGGCGACTGAGCTTGCCCGACAAGCCGTGGCGAACCTCCTCGTCGGGATGGATTTCGTGGAGACGGTCACGCACTCGCTTTTGGCGGAGAAGCTGGCTGAACCGTTTTTGCCCCCAGGCGGCTCGGCGCTGCGCGTGGACGACGCGCGGGCCAAGGCCGAGCCGGTGTTACGTCCGTCTATTGTCCCGAGCTTGCTGCGCGTCCGCGCCCGCAACCGCGACCACGGCGTGAAGCAGCTTCGACTCTTCGAATCCGCGTCAACATTCGTCAACGCTGACGATGCGCACCGGGAGCATGTTCGGCTCGCGCTCATCGCTGACATGGATCGCATCGATGACGGCCTGCGACCGATCCGCGGCGTCGTGGAGCGGTTGGTCGAACTCATATTCGGCCACGAGGCGACGATCGAAGTGAGCCCGTGTAACGACGCAAAGTGGCTCGACCCCGGCGCGGTGGTGAGACTGAACGGCGACGAAATCGGTCGGCTGGGCGTTGTAGCACCGCATGTCTTGCGTTTGTTCCAACTCGATGAGCCGATCGCGGCGGCGGAGCTGGAGTTGCCGCAGTTTTACGACCGTTATCCACCGGCCACGGAGGCTCAGGCGCTGCCGACTTTTCCTCGGGTGGAGCGCGATATCTCGGCCATCGTGTCTGAGCAGCTGCGTTGGGAGCAGCTGGAGGGCGTGGTTCAGAAGCTGAAGATCGATGTCTTGGAAGCGGTCGAGTTCGTGACGACGTTCCGTGGCAAGCAGATCGGACAGGATCGAAAATCGGTGACGGTGCGGCTGCGATTCCGCGCTCCCGACCGAACGCTGACGACTGAAGAGGTGGACGCGCATGCGGCGAGGGTGGTGGCGGCGATACAGTCGCAGCTCGGGGCTGAGATTCGGGAGTAGCAACAGTAGTGATGATCGGCCAAGAAAGTGTCGAGAACCTGCTCGCAGCGATTGCCGCGAAAACGCCCACGCCCGGTGGAGGCGCCGTGGCCGCGATCACCAGCGCCTTGGCGGCTGCCCTGGGGCAGATGGTCGTCAACTACTCCTGCTCCAAGCCGTCGCTGGCGGATCACACGGAGCTGCACGAGGAGGCCCTGCGCACACTGGCGGAACTGCAAGGCTCGGCGCTGCGGCTCGCCGACGCCGACGCCGAAGCGTTCGCACATCTTTCGGATCTGTGGGGCCTTCCGGCGGATGACGCGCGTCGTCAAGCCGAATGGAATGACGCCGTCGCCGCCGCCATCGACGCGCCGCGTCAGGTCATGGGGGCGTCGATGGCCACGCTGCGACTGACGGAACGACTGTCGGGCAAGACCATTCGCAACCTGCGCAGCGACTTGGCGATCACGGCCCTGCTGGCTGAGGCCGGGGCCCGGGCCGCGGCCTGCAACGTACGAATCAACATTCCACTGCTGAACGACAAGGCGCAGGCGGCCGAGCTGGAAGCCCAAGTCGTCGGTATTCTTCAGCAGGCCGCAAAAATCTGCGCAGCCGTACAAGAAGCGTGCTCCACCTGAAACAAGTGTGGTTGGCGTCGGGGTTGCACCGGCGGGTGAAGCGAGACGCGTACCACGGCCGATACTGAACACGTGAGCGATCCGCAGGGTATTGTGGAAATCGAGGGCGTTCAGTTCGTTCAGGGCCGCCTCAAGCTGCCGCTGGGACCGCGCCGCCGATTTCTGTCAGTCCTGTACCGATGCTGTCATGTCTATGGACGGCTCTACCGGAATAAGGACGCGACCGCGTACGTCGGGCGGTGTCCGGGCTGCGGGGGGCCGGTGTACGCCCTGATCGGGCCGGGCGGCACGAACAAACGAGTGTTCGAGGCGAAGTAGCCATCCGCGGGCCGCTGAACGCTCACAGATCGATGGCAATACGTATCAGAGCAAGCGCTTGGGCGCTTCGCCGACCGACACCTGGGTCGCGGCGGGCATGGCCCGGGTGGCGGGCGGCGTTTGCTCTGCCTCAACGGGCGCCACCGTTCGGCCGAGCGCGCCGGCCGATCGCCCACTGCTATGAAGACTGGACGCGGCGATGTTCGACGCCTCCTTCTCCAAGGCAGGATCGAGCGCATCGCTGGCCTTCACGGGAAGCACTCCCTCCAACGCGCCGCTGAACCGGAATGCGAGCAATACGAACCCGAGGAGGCATAGTCCGGGCAGTAACAGGAACCGGGCGTAATACGGTAAGCCAAAGCCCGACCCAACGTTGCGGAACCTGGCGACCTCAACTTCCTGAATCATGTGCCGGTATGTGCTCAGGGCGCCGTCCTGCCACGGCAAACCGAGCAATCCACCAAGGGGCAGGGCCAGCAGCGTCAGCACGATCGCCCACGTCAAGGCAGAGATGCCTCGATCCAGGCGAGGCGCGCCGCACACTGTGCCCAGAACCAAGCCCACGGCTACGAGCGGGCACAGCGTCAACACAGCCAGCATCCCCAGTGTTCTCGCCGCGGACGTGCCGGCGCTGAACAGCCGATCGTAGTGACTGAGCGCACGACGTTCAGGCGTACTGGGCGCTGCTGTTTTGGCCGCGTCCCGCCGGCTGGCCTCGGTCGCGGTGATGATCGAAGGCGGCTGGTTGTCGGCAGCCTGTACCACCAGTGGCGTACGGTCGGACGTCGTTGCCTCCGCATACCGCATTTCAGTGAACGTCGCCAGAGACCATATGAGGATCTGTGCGCAAAGCGACAGGCCAACGAGCCAACAACACGCCAGGACCATGAACCGCAACTGGCCATGAGCGATCCGAATCGGAGGAGTATTAGGTTGCGACATAGCGAAGACCCCAAGTGGGAGCACCGTGCGTCGGCACGACCCGTAATCGACTTGATCGACCGGACTTGAAGGTGTGATAAGTGAAACCGCGGGCAAGGTCCGGATTCGCTCCAACCGTCCGGTCGACAATCAATCGGGGCCTCGTATGATGCCTCGACCGCTGGGAACGGATCGTCGGAACTCGCCGGCCCCGCCCAGGCCTGCAGGCAACTCGCTCATGCCCCCTCCCACCCGTGACGAGCTCGACGTGCTCGACCCCGCCGTGATGGCCGACGTGGCGGCCGGCCGGCTCCGTCTCAGCGGGGCCCAGGCCCTTCGCCTGTTTCACGAGATGCCGATCCACGAGCTGGGACGGTGGGCGGACGCCGTCTGTCGCCGTCTCCACGGCGAGTCGATCCGCACCTACGTCATCGACCGCAACATCAACTACACCAACGTTTGCACGGCAAAGTGCACTTTTTGCGCCTTTCGACGCGATGGCGATGAGGACGACGCCTACACGCTCGAGTATGACGAGTTGCTCGACAAGATCCAGGAACTGGTTGACATCGGCGGAACGCAGATCCTCATGCAAGGCGGCATGAACCCTAAGTTGCCGCTGAGCTGGTACACCGACCTGCTGTCGGCGATCAAGCAGCGCTTCCCCAACGTCCATATTCACGCGTTCAGCCCGCCGGAACTCATCGAGTTCATCCGCTTTTTCGATGCGCCGGGCGCAAGCCTCGA
>JACZXL010000238.1 GCA_022571635.1 Planctomycetota bacterium | reverse complement strand
TTGGCGCCATCATTGATCTGGAAGCGCGGCTCACGATCGTTGTTGTTAGAGATCATCAGCAGCATTCGACCATCAAGTGGCGCTTCACTTCGCTCCGGTGAGAACGACAAGCCGAAACGAAGCGGCGATTGGGCCTGCGCGAACTGAATTGGCCACACGCTTGCAAGGACGACAACGAGGGGACTCAGTCTCAAGATGAATCGCATAGCTGATCTCGCAGGGTTGCAAAATAAAGGGGTCGGGAGTCTTTTCGCCAAATCGTGGCTGAAAGGGCAATAAACACGGTTTTCGAGAAAAGACTCCCGACCCCTTTTTCCGTTCTCATGTCGATTTGCGATCGAGGACCTTGTACGTCTCGCGCTCGCCGCGGCCGCGAAGCGGATAGTCCTTGCGCAACGGGTGGGCGGGGAAATCTTCCCATGTCAAGATTCGCCGCAGATCGGGATGATTAGTAAACCGAATCCCGTACATGTCGAACACTTCGCGCTCCGGCCACTCCGCGCCGGGCCAAAGGTCCGTCACCGAGTCGAGTTGAAGCGCGGGGTCCGGCTCGATGCCGCTGGTATCGACACTGGGGTCGAGAAAGACCTTCACCGCCAGCCGCCGGTTGTGGGCATAACTCACGAGCAGATACACAACGGCGAATCGGCCCGGCGTCTGAGCTGGGTAGTTCAGATAGTCCACCCCCATCACGTCGCTCAAGAAGTTGTAGTCGCAGTCCGAATCGTCGCGCAGGTGCTGCATGACAGCGTGCAGATCACTCGCCGGGACGATCAGCGTGGTCTGGCCGCGAAACTCCGTCGCCTGGAGGCTTACCCCGGGGAACGCCCCCTTGACATTCGCCAGGCTTGGATGATCGGTGTTCGGTTCAGCCATCTCGATATTCAGCTCCTGAGCGTCGCGGTCGGACGTATTCAACACGATTTGCCCGCCAACGACAACCACCTCGTATCAGCGACGGGATCAGTCACCGGCGTCGTCGTTCGCCGGTCCATGGTATTCGCACCGGGCCGAGCACGTCTCGTGTACGACGATCTGGGTCAGCATTGGAAGCCCCGGCTTGACCCGATCCCAGATCCATCCCGCCAGCACCTCGCTCGTGGGGTTCTCCAGGCCTTCGATTTCGTTGAGGCAGTAGTGATCGAGCTGTTTGCGGACCGGCTCCAGGGCGGCCTTGATCTCGCCATAATCAATGAGGTACCCCTGCTCGGGCGGCACGTCACCCTCAACCACCACGTCCACGCGGAACGAATGGCCGTGCATCCGCCGGCACTTATGCCCTTGCGGGAACGTCGGCAGCCAGTGCGCCGCCTCGAACCCAAACGATTTGACGAGCCGCACGTGCATCGGCGTGGATGATAGGTGCCAAACAGCGTGTGATGAAAATAACGGCCCCACCAGCCCGGCACAATGCCGTCAGCCCGCCTGCCCCTTCATCCGGCTCACCCTTCCCTGTACGCCCAGCATCAGGATCGCCCCTGCGACCGCCACGCTGCCGCTGATCCACTGCGCCGTGGTCAGCACCTCGGCAAAGAGAAACAACGATGCGACGGCCACCAAGAATGGATGAAGCTGCAAGACCCCCGTGGAGACCGCGACCCCCAGCCGGGCGATGCTCATGTAATACAGCACGTGGCCCAGGGCGATCCCGATTACCGCAGACAACAGCAGCAACAGAAACTCTGATCGCTCAAGCTCGATCGCTTCGACCCCGGATCGCCGACCGAACAACAGCATCAGCACCACCATCGCCGCCGCCGTGTACTGACTGATCACCGCAAACGCGACGACCGAGTTTGTGCCGCGCATGTATTTGCGAACCGCCAAGGAATATAACGCAAACAGTAACCCGCTTACGATCGCAAGAAGAATCCCCAACGTCGCCGCCGCGTCGGGGCGCTCCTTGCCCATCAAGAGCGCCCCACTCGTCCCGCCGATGACCACGATGACGCCGAGCACGTATGACCACGAGCGAATGACCCGCCGTTCGTCCGGAAACAACAGATACGCGCCAACGGCGGCGAAGATGATCTGACTGCGCAAACCAAAGCTCAGGAGTCCAGGCTCAATCTGGTAATGTGCGCAGACGAAGGTGACCTGCCCCACCGCATTGACGATGCTGGGAACAATCGCCGCCCGCCACAACCCGGGCCGTAGCCGACCGCGGAGAAGTCCGATCACCAGCACCGGCGCCCACAGCCCGGCGGCAAATCCATACCGCCACCCGTTGGATGTCCACGGATCGATGAGGTCGACGAAGTGCCGCAGAAACAGCGGAACGCTGGACCAGGCCACAAGCGTGAGCACGATAGTCAAGGTTCCGATCGCGACAGGCTTGGAGTCGTGGGTCATCTACTTCGGTAATCTGAGTGCTGGGAATGAATGGCTAACGGCCGGGTCGGTTATACGCCGCGCGCTTGGGCGCACCAAATGAACTTGTGCAACTGCATCTGGAGGCGCACGGTCCCACCCAGCCACGGATCGGCCAGCATCCATTGCGCCAGCGCTGACGGATCCAGCCCCGGGCAACCGGAGATCTCCTCGCCCGGGGGCTGCTCGAACACCGGCGACATGAGCACCGCCCCGCACCGCTCGGCCAGCCGGCGCCGTTGAATCACGGATTTCGCCCAGTCATAATCAGCCCGATCGGTGATGACGAACTTCACCTCGTCGCGCTGCGTGAGATGATCCAGGTTCGACCACAGGTTGCGATCCGCTTCGCCGCTGCCCGGGGTCTTGATATCGAGAATCCGAATCGCCCGAGGGTCACACCGGCTGATGTCACACGCGCCCGAGGTTTCGATCAACACCTCCTTGCCCAGATCACACAGCGCCGCCGTCAGCGGATGCACGGTCTTTTGCAGCAACGGCTCACCGCCGGTGATCTCCACCAAGCCAACCGAGTGGGCGCACACCTCCTGAACCACCTCGTCCACCGTCCGCCCGTCGCCTTCGGTGAATGCGTACGCCGTGTCGCAATAGCTGCACCGAAGATGACACCCGGCCAGTCGGACGAAAACACACGGGCAACCGGCGCGCGTGGATTCGCCCTGTATCGAAAGAAATATCTCGTTGATGCGCAGGCGGTCGGCGGACATGGTCGAACATGATAGGCCGGGGCCCGGGCGACCAGTCATCGGCCGTGCTCGACCAGCGCCGGGACGGCACTATACTTGGCGGCTCGCGGCCACGACCCCCAACGAGCCCAGGTGGCGGAATTGGCAGACGCGCCAGCTTGAGGTGCTGGTGGGAGTAATCTCCCGTGGAGGTTCGAGTCCTCTCCTGGGCATTGAAGCGAAGCCGCCGATTCACCAAGACCGCCGACCGATCGCAACAAAAAACGCCCACGGGCCAAACCCGTGGGCGTATCTTCTATCGAGTGCCTTCTTCTTACCCCCAATTTCCAAGAAGGATAAGAAGGTCTTTCACCCCGACGGTGCAGTCGTCGTCAAGGTCAGCCAGGCAATTATTGCAATCGTCACATGGGCCCCATTCGCCGAGCAGGATCAGCAGGTCCTTGACACCGACCGATCCGTCGCCGTCTAAGTCGCCCAGCGCGCCGCACACGATCGTACTCAGACGGACCCCGTCAATCGCCGCCTCAACGATAGATTGAGGATCGGTATCCGAGGCAATGAACCGAATGCGGAACTGATCGGTCTCATCAACGAAGTTCGCCACGGCAAACTGCTTCTCGAACCAACCGCCACTGACTTCAGGTCCGGCCGGCCCGACGATTTCCAGGTTGACCCAGCTTGCACCGCCGTTGTCCGAGACCTCGACCACGAAGATGTCCTGGAACGGCTCGTTGCCTTCGATATTGGAATACCAGCGCCAGTAGGAGATCACGGTTCCCTCAGCCGAGGCGTCCATGATCGGCGACGTCAGGGTGACCGAGCCGTCGTCAACGTCGCTGTTGCAATCGCCGGCGTCGTTCTCCGTGAGATAGCAGCGGCTCGAGCCGTCACCGTCAGTCGGGGGATCGCCTCGACCGCAACCCACGGGAATGCCCCGTTGCCACTGGCCGGAGCCGGCGTTGCTGCTCGTGGACCAGCCGAGATTGGCCTCAAAGTCGTCTTGGAACGTCACGACGAGTTCGACCGCACTCAGAGCCGTGAACGAGCCCGTGGACGGTGCATTGACCTGCACGCCGTCGGTCGTTTCGGCGCTGAAGAAGTAGTCGACTTCCGTGCCGCAATCGGAGGCGGGGAAGACCGCGACGTAGACGTTCGGCTCGCTCTGGTCCATGGGGATCTCCACGAATCCGTCCCCGGTGTCAACGTGCAGCACACCGGTCCCGGGCTCGGGCTCCTGGATGTTCGCGAGGACCTCGACCGGCACGGTGGTTCCGCCGCCGGGCAACACCGTCTCCGGCAACCCGTCGGGAAACACGAAGGACAACAACGCAAGCTCCGGCGCGTCCATGTTGTGAGCGCCGAAACCGGCCGCGATCTCAGGGTAGTGCGGCGTGCCGTTGAGGATGTCATCATCGTCGTCGTCGAGCCTCAGGTAGTCGATCGTGATGCTCGGAGCGATGCCCGAGCCGCTGTGCAGCAGTATCGCGTTGACGGCCAGGTTCGAGAGGATCTCCCGGTAGGTACCGGGATTGGTCGCCAGCAGCTCGTTGCGCGTGCTCCAAACGCAACCTGAGAGCAGTTGCCCACAGAAGTGGATCCCGCCGGAGCACGGGTACTGCAGCGTGTTATCCGCGGTTCGAAGCGGCGAGTTGCAGTTGCCGAAGAAGCCGGGGGCAAGCAACGGCTGATCGGTGATCAGCACGCCCATCACGTCCCCCATGCCTTCGCCGTACGCCCCTTGGCCGCTGCCGCCCACCTCCACCAGATGGTGCCCGTACTCGTGGTGAACGATCATTGAGTTGGCGGTGTTGGGGCATCCGCCCCCCGCCCGGAAGAAGTTGATCGACGAGAAGTCGTAAAACGCGTTACAGCTGCTGTTGATGTTTACGTTGACCGGGAAACTGGTCTGATTGGCGATCACCGGATAAGCCGGGTTGAAGCTGAGCGTGAAGTCGCGAACGATGTTCGACTGGACGTACGCATTCACCTCGGCCCGTATGAACTCGCTGGAGTTGCTTGCATTATGCACGAAGTCCGCCGGGCCGGGCGGGATCACGTTCTGGCTCAGCACAGTGTCGGCGCCGGCTTGGTTAAAGACGCGAAACCACCGACCCCATACCCGCGACTCCACGGTAACCGACCCGCCGCCCGCGTTGGGAATAACGAAGTCGCCGTTCTCATCGGCGAAGTCGGTGTTGCCGCCGACGATATTCACTCGAGCATACGGCATGACCTCAATCGCTTCGGGATCACAAATGTCCGCGCCAAACCCCTGCGTCGCTATGCCGCTGACGTTTCCTACAACATCCGTGTGTAGAATCTGATCCTCTTGATAGAGAATCGCACCGGTCTGCGCATCAACCACGAACAACCACTTCTGGTACGTCTGCGGATCCGCCGCCGTACCGCTGGAGGCGATGTACTGAACCGCCAACCTCGGTTCGACCACCATGTCGTCGACACCGGCCCAGATCACCAATGCCGGTGCAGTCAACGCAGCGTCATCCCCAAGCTGCGCTTGAGCCGGCTGTTGGGCGATGTCCATGTTCACGCGCGCCGCCGCCTTCACCTTGACGGTGAAACCTCCCAAGTCGCGCAGGTCCGCCCCCGCCAACACCAGCGGATAGCCGGCCTCGTTGCGAACCAGCAACGTCAACCGTGACCGGAAAACCCGAATCCCGCCTTCGGTCTGCGTGTAGTACACGCCGGTGAACTTGTACGTATCCGTTTCACGGTCGTACATGATCGGCTGAACGTGCCGACCATCCGGGAACGGG
>JACZXL010000237.1 GCA_022571635.1 Planctomycetota bacterium | reverse complement strand
TGCAGCACTGCTCACCAAACCTCAATGCCTACGCGGAGCGGTTCGTGCAGACGCTGCAGCAGGAGTGCCTGGACCACTTCGTGCTCTTCGGCCGGCGGCACCTCGATTACGTGGTCTCGGAGTTCGTGGACTATTACCGCACGAAGCGGCCGCACCAAGCGGTGGGCAATCGGCCGTTGACGCCAAGTGGAAGTCCATCGGACCGCGCCTCACCGAACGCCGGCGAGGTTGTGTGCGAGGAGCGGCTGGGTGGCCTGCTGCGTCACTACTACCGCGCGGCGGCCTGAGGAATGCCGTGCCCCCCGCATCAATGCGGCGCGATCGGCGGGCGATCACGGCGAATCCTTCGGCGGCCCGTGTTCGGGCGCTCCTCTCGCCCGCGTGCCCATGACATCTCCCGTCCCTTCGAGTCCTGCGCAACCTCTCTTCTCAGCGCCGCTTTCGCGTGACGGAGTACTTGAACAGGAAGGGCGTTGGCAGTACAGCCAAAAGAAAACCGGCCACCTCTCGATGGCCGGTGATTCATTCACATGTTTGAGTTTGTGCTTACCAGCGTTGACGCTGTCCGCCACCGCCGCCGCCGCCGCCGCGATCGGTTCGGGGCTTAGCCTCGTTGACTTTGATCTGGCGCGAGCCGAACTCTTTTCCGTCCAACGCGCCGATGGCCTCACGGCCAGCATTATCGTCAGCGATTTCGACGAACCCAAATCCGCGCGGCCGACCGGTTTCACGATCAGTGATGAGATTCACTTCGCTCACTTCGCCGAATTGGCCAAACAGTTCGCGAATCTCATTCTCAGTTGATTCAAACGAGAGATTACCAACGTAGAGCTTCATTCCTGCTACTTCCATGTCCCGAGTCTCTAGCACCGAACGGGATCCTCGGGGTTGATCTACGCCGGATTCGCCCAGCCACGAATCGAGTGACACTCGTCGGCTGGTGCGTACAAGTTATGGAGCGCATGGTATTCAAGTGCCTCGCTGATGACAAACCCAGGGCGCCGGAAACGGCTGCTCGGCTTGGCTGCGAAGGATGGCCGGGAGTCCTCACCGGTGGCGAGACGGCCTTTGCCTGGCTGTAGGAGCGGGACCCTCCCCGAGAGCAACCCTCTTCATAACGATTCGCGCGCCCTGGCAAGGTCCTCAACGGCTTCGTGGTCACGGGCGAATTCACAGGCGTCGGCGGCCCATGAGAAGTTACGCGCAGGCGCTCGCCTACATCTTCGCTCAGGCCGAGAGTAAGCAGCTCGTCCGGCAGATCCATCCGATCACTCCACCGCGATCGCCTTCAGCACCTCGCGCGTCAGGTCCCACCGATCGAATCCCTGGCGGCCATAGTCGAGGCCGCGGCGGACGATGACAACATCATGCGATGGCACCACGATTACGAACTGGCCGCGATTGCCCGCGGTCGAATATGCATCCTTCGGAACGTCCTCGCGATCATCGGGAACGAGCCACCACTGAGCGCCATAGAAATTCCCGCGCTGGGCCGTGGAGGGCGCGGGGGTGCGCACGAACTCGATCCAGTCTTCCGAGAGCAACCGCTCACCATCCCAGACACCCTCGTTCAGATAGAGCAGGCCGAACCGCGCGAGATCGCGAGCGTTCGTATACACCTGACTGCTGAGAATGAAGTCGCCGAACCGGTCGGTGCTCAGCAGCGTGTTGCGCATCCCGATGCGATCGAGCAGTGCGGCGCGCGGATAGTCGTGATAGGCCGACTCGCTTCCCAGCGCCAGCTTCATAGCGTAGACGGCGAGCAGGGTGTCGTAGTTCTCGTAGTCCCAGAAGGTGCCCGGCTCGCGAATCATCGCCCTTCGCCGTGCGCCGTTCGCCGAACTCGCGCCGGCCCAGTAGGCCAGGCCGGAGCCCGTCGCGTACTCCCTGCCGAAGCTGTCTACGGGATCCAGGCCGCTTGACATCTGCAGGACGTGCCGCAGTGTGATGGTGCGGCGCGGGTCGGCTTCCGGTGACGCGACGCGCGGAAGCCAGCCGATGCCAAGGGGTTCATCGAGTCTCAAGCGGCCCTCATCGACGAGCATCCCGAACAGCGTCACGGCGATGCTCTTGGCGGTGGACCAGGTGCGCGTGCGCGTGTCCATGTCGACGCCCGGTGCATAGCGCTCGTGCACGATGTCGCCCCCGTGCACCACGATCAGGCTCAGCGTCACCTGCTCCGGAGACGCGCGATCGAAGGCCCAGTCCGAAGCGGCCTGCAGCGCCTCGGCGTCGAGGAGGTCCGGCAGTGGCCTCCGTGCGACGAGGTCACCGTTTGGCCAGGCGATGGTGGCCGGGTCGCCGTCCATGGGCGGTCGCGCCAGCTCGGGCAGTGCGTCTATGTCATCGAACGTCTGGTCGGGCGCCATGACGACGGCCCCGATGCCCTCGCGAAACACAGCACGCATGACCGGGCCGGAACTGCCGCCGCCGACTGCGACCGCTCTGCGCCCCCGGTCGACGAGATAGTCGCCGCCGTTAGCCGTTCCAACCGGGTTGCGCAGGTAGGCCAGCTCCTGCGCGAACACCTGCTCGAGTGTGCGCTCTGACGTGAAGAGCCCGTTGCACAGGAGGACGGCCTGCACACCGTTGCGGATCATCTCGCGATTCGCCGCGAAGTAGTCGAAGCTCTCCTTCGGCTGTTGCTGCGCGTGGGCGGGCACGAGCAGAAGCAACGGAACGACGACAAGAACGGTCAAGAGTCTGTTCATGGAGTCGAGTCTACCGCGCCCCGCGCCGCTCCGGGCCTACCGTCCATGAGAATCCGGCATTTTACCGACCGACGGTCGTGATCACGAGCGTATTGGAAAGATCATCACCGATCTTGACTCGAATACTGTGCTCTCCGACAGTCAGGAATTCTTGAGAAATCCCGTATTCTGACAGCGTTAATAACGTCCTCATATGGCCTCCGTCACGGAGGATGACGCCCGGCCCGTTCCACATCCCGATGTACTGAGGCAGTCTCTCGAACTCCTTGCCATCGAGCACAATTCGGGCGGACCAATATGTCTCTGGAGCATCAAGATCCTGGGATGTCAGGTTCTTGATGGTAATCGTGACCGTGATACCCTCACCGACCGTGAAGGTGGATCGGTCCGACTCGATCTGGATCGCCACGTTTGGGCTGCATGCTGCTCCCCGCTTTCTAACTACGAATCTCGTCTCATCGGACCGAAGCGTGCCTCTCCAGAAATTCATAAGCTTCATGCCCTGTGTGTCGAGGTTGACGTATCTCGCCCCGCTTCCCGTGAATTCAGCACGAATGCGATACTCTCCGGGAGGCAAGTTGAGTCGGGGCTCCTTGGTATCCGGGCTCCAATAATCGTCCAGACTCACCTTGATGCTGTAGGACGAACCGGCGCGCAGTGGCACTGAATAGTCATCCACTCGTCCGCCTACGAACGGATGTCGCCGGTCGGAGAAATGAAGTTCTCTGGATTCCCCCGTGGCATCAGTCAGAATCAAGCGGATCGCATCGGGTAGATGCACCTTCCCATTGGCCAGCATTGTTCCCAGGTTCAAGACGATGTCGTTGTCCCCGGTGTTCTCCAAGGCCATACGAAAAGTGAAGTTTCCGTCGACGTTCGGGTGGGGTGCAGAAATGGACATTCTCAACTGCGTTGTTTGCGACTTGCCGGGACCGTGGCCCGACCACGCCGCCGCGGCGCCAAGGTGCTGGTCGTCTCCCAAGGGGACCACCGCTACTCTGGGTAGTGACAGAGCAACGGACCACGTGCGGCCAACCTGACGCTCCGCGGTCGCTTTGAATATGCCTCTCAGGAAATACGAGTTCCCATCCGTGCGCTCAATCACCCACGAGCGAAAGGAAGATTCATGCGGTAGGCTCACTTGCCACTTCTTGTCCTTCGGAACGCCGATGCCCGTGACAGACACCAAGAACCGCATCGTACTTTGATGCGGCAGAACCAAACCAAAAGGGTCGTCTGGCGTTGACACATCCAAGGACATTCCAGCATCAGGCTTCACGACGTTACCTTTGGCATCCACGACCTCGAAACTCATCGAGTGTGCCGGTGTAATGTGGATTGAATTTGCCACGTCAGAGACGTTCTGGAGCTCCAGGTACACTTGAACCTGCGACGTTCCGTTTAACGGCGCGCCTCTTTCAACAACAAGCCTGCCCCGGATGCCACCATCCGGTTTCGACCACAGGTCTTCCGCTGCGACTACGGGGGCAGCCTGCTCAGTCACCAAGCCAACGGCCGAAGCACAGATGGCAAGTAGTGTGGCCACAACAATGTATTCCCGGCAGTTCATGCTTCGACTCCTACCTATGTAATTCTTTGGCGGGCGTTCCTCACTACCAGTACTGCTCCGGCTCATAACAGTTTGATCGATCAGTTCGCCTCACGAAGCGTTGCGGAAAACCCGGATTGCTCGATCGCTGCGATCAACGTTGCGGGACTCGTGCTGTTGGGCGGGTCGATCGTCACCCTCGCTTCACCGGCGTCGAAATCGACCTGGACGCGCTTCACGCCGGGAAGAAACAACATTGAGACCGCAAGCTTGGTAGGGCAATCGGGGCAGCGCATACCCTTAACATCCAACACGATCACCTCACCGCTGATGAGGCCGAGCCGAGGGTCGAACTCGATCGGTATCGGGGAGTCGGTTGGATTGTTGGTCCCGGCGATGCCAAATCCTAATGCGGCCGGGTCATCGCCGATCTGTTGACGGACAGCAACTATTTGCCGAAAGCCGCCAAGGGAGCATTGACCAATGAAGCCCGCCTTGGCGCAATCGTCGCATTGTGCGAGCGTCGCCTGGCTCGGGTTTCTCAAGGCCACTTCTCTCAGAGCGGAGTTGACCGATGCGTTCGTCGAACGCACGGCAGCCGCTATTTTCTGCTCGCTCGGCGGTGATTCGATCGCCGGATCAAAGCCCAGACTGGACATGGCGTCATAGAGACCCACGACCAGTTCATGTCCAAGTCGCCGTCGGGTTGGATCAACATCGGGCGCACCGAGCTGGTGCATCCAGTCCGCCGGTTTGGGGGGGTAGTCAACCCATAGTTGCTGCGGCGAGGCGGCATAGAGCAAGTACATATCCCAGGCTGGTGGTTCATCCAAGAGACCCTTGGCGAACGCATCGCCTACAAGGCGGTTCGGATCGTGGAATTGACGTACGCGCGGATCGTTGAAGATGCCGGCCATTCGTTGCGCCGCTGCGTAGTCATCCGTGGCCAGAATGTCGATCCACACGATGAAGATGCTGACGTCCGCGCGGGGGTACGCATTCACCACCGACTCATTGACGGCAATTGCACCCCTAACGCAAGCGCCACAAGTGGCTGAAACGATCGCCACCACCCGCGGCTTGTCTCGATCCGCGTTGAATCGCTCGATCAGGGGTTCAAGCGAGTTGTCAAGTGATATCATCCCCCCCTCGTCGCGGATCGCCGGCTCATCCGAAAGAGTCACGACACGAGTTGATGACCCACAGCCGAGTGTTGTCGTGAGCCAGATCGCAATGAGACCGAGGAGGACGCTGGGAACACGATGGATCAGCATGGTCGGTTTCCTTGTCACACATACCCATATGACTTCGCCCGGCTCTACCGCCGAGCGATCCGAGCATGAGTGTAACGGCCCTCCTCGCCGCGGTATTCAAGCCCAGATTCTAAATTTCGCGCTTGGAGTGAGGAGGTCAGGCCTTGGCCTGACTCGCTTGGGAAGGGGTAGGCTCAAAGCCTGTCCTACGCATGGTTGTTCGTTCAAGGCAGACGATTCATCACCGGCATATTGGGGCCGCCCCGGGCGATCGCGGTGCGAGTGCCGACTGATTGATTGTATGTTGGCGAATCCGCGAGTTACGTGTGAGCGGGTATCTCGATGCCGCGATGCCATGACCCCATCTTCCTTCTACGG
>JACZXL010000236.1 GCA_022571635.1 Planctomycetota bacterium | reverse complement strand
GATTTCCGGCGGAACCGACTGGATCGATCACAACAGCTGCGACCCCCAAACAACGGCCCTCGTCATCGAGCACAGCTCCGGCCTGCTCAACGATGCGAATGGCAAGCCTGTACCGGCGGTTTCAGCCGACGAAATCGAGAATAAGGATTCTGAACTCATCGCGTTAGAGGTCGAATGTCGCCGCACAGGAAAGTCTGTTGTCTTCGTCGATCTTCCAATCAAAGGAATCGATACGTAACCCCACATTTAGCCGCGGGGCTTGCCCCGCGTTTTCTTCCAACCCAATGGCCATCATCATCGACCAAACCAAACGCGTGCTCGTGCAGGGCATCACCGGCCGCGAAGGTCGCGCGCGAACCAAGCTCATGCGTGAGTTCGGTACGAACGTCGTCGCCGGCTGCACCCCCGGCAAAGGCGGACAGGATGTCCAAGGGGCTCCGGTGTTCGATTCAGTCGCCGAGGCGATCGCTGAGGTCGGCGCGGTCGATATCTCCGTGATCTTCGTGCCCGCCCGGCTCGTCAAGGATGCAACGATCGAAGCGATTGAAGCTGGCATCACGTTGTTGGTGCTCGTGCCTGATCGTGTGCCCTTGTGGGATACGATGCAAATCGCCGCCGTGGCCAAGGACCACGGAGCGTGCTTCGTCGGCCCCAACACGCTGGGTGTTCTGAGTCCGGGCAAGGCCGTGGTCGGGATGATCGGCGGCCGTGCCGATGCCGCGCGGCAATGGTTCAACGAGCCCAAGCCCGGCCGAACCGTCGGCGTCATTTCGCGCAGCGGGGGCATGACCAGCTCCTGTGGGTACTACCTCAGCCGCGCCGGCGCCGGCATCAGTACGCTCGTTCACGTCGGCGGTGATTCCGTCGTCGGCCTTCCCATCCCCGACGTCGCGGCGATGTTCCAGGACGATCCCCAGACTAACGCCATCGTGCTTTTCGGAGAGATCGGCGGCTCGCAGGAGGAGCGACTGGCCCAAGCCATCACCGACGGAACGATCACCAAGCCCGTTATCGCCTATATTGGCGGGGCGGCCGCAAAGGAAGGTACACGCTTCAGCCACGCCGGCGCAATCATCGAGCACGGCCGAGGCACCCACGCCGCCAAGGTCAGCGCACTGCGTGAAGCCGGCGCAACCGTCGTGGAATCCTTCAGCGATCTGCCGCAGACGACACTCGATGTTTTGACGAAACTCCAAGTCGCCGCATCCTGAACCTCAAGTGCAACCCAACCATGACTGAATCATCCACTGAACCTGCTTGGAAAACCGCGATTACTGAGGTTCAGCCGAACCACGTTCGCGTGCGCGGGTATGACATCGCCGAGCTGATGGGCAACGTCTCGTTCGGCCAAGCGGTGTATCTGATCCTGCGCGGCGAGATGCCGGATGAGGAGGTCGGCCGATTGATGGAGGCGATGCTGGTCGCCGGCATCGATCATGGGGCGACACCGCCGTCAGCACTCGCCGCGCGGACCGTCGCCTCCACTGGCGCGACACTCAGCGCATCCGTCGCCGCCGGCATCGCCAGTATCAACGACCACCATGGCGGAGCAATTGAACAATGCGCTCGGCAACTGGGACATATCGTCAACCAACAAAAAGAAACCGGCGAATCACTTGATCGCGTGGCCGAGGCCGTGCTCGATGATCTCAAACGTGCGGATCAGCGCATGGCCGGCTTCGGTCATCGTATTCACGACCACGATCCTCGCACCGCTCGGCTGTTCGAGCTTACCCGACAGGCTGGTATCAACGGACCGCACATGCAAGCGGCCGGAGCGGTCGAGAAGATCTTCGCCGCCGCCGGCAAAAACTTGCCTATCAACGTCGATGGGGCAATGGGCGCGATCCTGGCTGATCTGGGATTCGATCCGGCGATGATGAACGGCCTGTTCATGATCGCCCGACTGCCCGGGCTCGTCGCGCACGTACACGAGGAAAAGACGCGCCAAAAACCCATGCGGCGAATCGATCCGGTGAATCATTCGTATGACGGTCCCGCTGCGCGATCACTACCGGCAACCTCCTAAGTGATGACCGTCCAACCGACCCTACACACCGACCGACTCACGCTTCGGCCGTTTACACTCGATGACGTCGCGCAGTTGCGGCCATTGGTCGGCGAAAAGGAAATCGCCGCCACCACGATGACAATTCCGCATCCATATCCTGACGGTGAGGCCGAGCGATGGATCGGCACGAACCAGCCAAGATTTGAGGAAGGCAAGGCTGTCAACTTCGCCGTCACCCTGCGCGAGTCCGGCGAACTCATCGGTGCGATCGGCCTGTCCATCAAACGCGAACATTCCCATGCGGAGATGGGCTATTGGATCGGCAAACCCTATTGGAACAAGGGCTATGCGTCGGAATCCACGCGAGCCTTGTTGCAATACGCCTTCGACACGCTTGGGCTCAACCGCATCTTCGCCCATCACATGACCAAGAATCCGCAGTCCGGCCGAGTGATGCAAAAGATCGGCATGACCTACGAAGGCACGCTGCCGCAACACATACGCAAAGGTGACGGATTCGAAGACCTCGCCATCTACGGCATCACTCGAAACCAGTACGATGCACTTCGAACGGAAACATTCCCTCTTACTCCCCCTCCCCCCGGGAGAGGGCTGGGGTGAGGGTTCTTCAGAGTCTGCGAAAAACAAAGAATCGAACGTAGATGACCCATACAACTAACGATATCGCCCAACTCTTTCCCGACATCATGGCCATTACCGATGCCTCGCTTCGCGATAAGGTCGCTCGGGTATGGGACGAGTCCATCACCACCGGCTGCGGGCGCAAGGGTTGGACGTTCGACGAGCTGCGAACGATCAAGTTCACCCTCTTAGCCGGCGATATCGATATGCGATTCGTCGAGCACCTCAACTCCTGCGTCAAGCAGTGCATGGCTATCGCGGACGTTCTTGGATCAGTGTTCAGCGACCGCGTGCCGATCAATCGTGACTACTTGATTGCGGGTGCTCTGCTTGCCGACGTGGGCAAGCTCTTGGAGTTCGACAAGGACGCTGACGGTAACGTCGTCAAAGGCAGCTTCGGCGAAGCGCTGCGCCATCCATTCTCAGGCGTGGCGTTGTGTTACAAGCACGGTATTCCCCCGGAAGTCATGCACATCGTCGCGACGCATTCCCACGAAGGCGACAACGCGCAACGATCCATCGAATCAATCATCTTCCATCACGCGGATTTTGTCGATTTCGACATCGCCAAGTACCTCGGCGTACAAGCCGCGAAAACGTGATTGACCACATAGCACAGCCATTTAGCCGCGGGGTTTGACCCCGCGGGGAGTGCCACAGCCCACTGCTCGTTCGCGCGTAGTAACCCACATCCTTCGCCGGATGATTCAGGTACTACTGTCCGTTGGACCTGAGCGCCAGAGTGTCACGAGATCAATGACAAGCTCCGACAACGGCCTACCGTCGCCGGGGACTACACCGCGGAATCCGTAAATGCAAAGAACGCAGCTTGCCGGAAAAAGCAGTTCAGGGTGCTGCAGGTCAGATCCTAAAGCCGACGCACAGGCAAGGCCCAGGAACGGAGCCATCAACGCAAAAGATGCGATACATCGTATTTGAGGACAGACGATGTATTTGGAGGATGTGCGAGCCATTTCACTCAGTCTCCTCTTCAAAGCGGCCGACCGTGGCCGCCATGTCATCCAACGCCTTGTGGGCGGCCTCAATGCTGTCCAAAGCCTCTCGCTGCGCCGTGATGAGATTCTCGAGCAGCACGGGGAAGACCTTCACGGCCGCCGTCTTGATCTCAATTGAGCAATTTGTAAGCGACTTGAAGGGCACGTAAACAAGGTCGTCGTCGCGGACATACACCTGAAGCCACCACCCTCCAGTGGTGTTGGTGAAGCGGAGTAGATACCGCTCCTGGAGACCGAACAATACTTCGCTCTCTGCACGGAACTCGAGGTTCCTGAGCCAGTTCTCAAAAGCTTCGATTCGTTTGCTGAACTCGGTAGCGCGCTCGTTGTAGATCACCGAAGACCTGCGTGCTTCATCGAGCAACAGCTTTTCGCGCTTGTCATCTGACATGCGTCACCTCCTTGCGGTGTACCCGCGATAGAGGGCCCTAGTGATTCGAGCGGCGAACTAAATCACCGCCGGGCGATTGTCACTGGCTTGCCTAGGACACAACATCTTCGGCGGTGCCTGTAGAGGCACCCGTAAAGAAACCGGTCACAACCTGCGCTCCCCAGTGGAGCGGTGCATTATTATACCGGGAATTCCGCCCGCGGTCGCCCCGATCAACTCGGCCTCCCCCAAATAATGGAGAGCGAGATTCTCTAGCCCTATATCCGCGTGCTAATATCCTCTGCTTATGCCCCAAACGCTCGTCGAGAAAATCGCCACTCGCTACGCCGCCCCCGGAACGCTCGAGCCTGGGCAGAGGGCCTACGCCGGGGATTTTCTCAATATCCGCCCCAAGCACATTATGACGCACGACAACACGTCGGCCGTCATGAACAAGTTCGCCAACATCGGCGCCACGTCGATCTGTGACGCAAAGCAGCCGGTCTTCGCCATCGATCACGACATCCAAAACACTTCGCCGGAGAACCTTGGCAAGTACGCGAAGATCGAAGCGTTTGCCCGCGAACATGGGATCGATTTCTACCCGGCCGGCACGGGCATCAGTCACCAGGTCATGGTCGAGCAAGGCTACGTCACCCCCGGAAGTCTTGTCGTGGGGAGTGACTCACATTCGAATCTCTACGGTGCGGTCAATGCCCTGGGCACGCCGGTCGTGCGCACGGATGCTGCGTGCATTTGGGCGACGGGTCAAACGTGGTGGCAGGTTCCACCGATCGCCAAGGTGAAACTCACTGGCACCTTACTTCCGGGGGTCGTGGGCAAAGACGTCATTATCGCCCTGTGCGGCGTGTTCAATCACGATGAAGTGCTGAATATGATCGTCGAGTTTGTCGGCAACGGCATTGCATGTCTCTCAATGGATCAACGCCTCAGCATTGCCAACATGACCACCGAATGGGGAGCATTAGGCGGCGTGTTCCCGTTCGATGAACTCCTGCGCGAGTATCTTTATGGTCGAGCCGACTACTTGTCCGCCAAGAACACGCCACGCTACACGCGCGACGATGTCGATCGCTGGTTCGCCGAAAGGCTCGAACCCGATTCCGGCGCGCACTATGCCGTGGATCTAACGCTCGATTTGGCGACGGTGATTCCACATGTTTCGGGGCCGGATCATGTGAAGGTGATGCACGCGCTGCCGGAGATTCAGAAGCAGCGCATCAAGATCGACAAGGCGTACCTGCTGAGTTGTGTCAATGCGCGCTTGGAAGACCTGGCCGAAGCGGCGGCGATCGTTGAAGGCCACAGTGTTGCGGACGGCGTCGAGTTCTACGTTGCGGCCGCTTCCGCTGAGGTGCAGCGGCAAGCTGAGAACGATGGATTCTGGCAAACGCTGATCGACGCAGGCGCGATTGCACTGCCCAGCGGATGTGGTCCCTGCATCGGTCTGGGGCGTGGAACACTTGAGCCGGGTGAAGTCTGTATCAGTGCGACAAACCGGAATTTCCGGGGGCGGATGGGGTCGCGCGATGCGAAGGCGTATCTGGGTAGTCCTGCCGTCGTCGCCGCCTCAGCGATTGCCGGCTACATCTGCTCGCCGCATGAATATGACAATGTCAAGCCCACGTTCTCGATCAAAGTTCACGATCAGAAACGCGAAGTGAGCGCCGTTGATATTTTGGCGGGGTTTCCCCAAACAATGACCGGCCGATCGCTCCTGCTCCCCGTTGACAACCTCAACACGGATGGCATCTACTCCGGCAAGCTCACCTATCGCGATGATGTGAGTGAACAGGAAATGGCGGCGGCGGCAATGGCCAACTACGACCCG
>JACZXL010000027.1 GCA_022571635.1 Planctomycetota bacterium | reverse complement strand
TCTGCGGTGAAACTCTTCTCTTATGACTCACATCGCCAACTACATCGACGGTAAATCAGTTGAGCCGATCTCCGGGGCGTACTTGGACAACGTCGATCCCTCAATCGGGCAGGTGTATTCGCATGTGCCGGATTCCGATGAGCGCGATGTTGAATTCGCAGTGCAAGCGGCGCAGCGCGCGTTTGATTCGTGGTCTGCGACACCAGCCGCTGAACGCTCGCAGATCATGCTCGCGATCGCTGATTTGATCGAGAAGAATCTTGATTCGCTGGCCCGAGCGGAATGTGTTGATAACGGCAAGCCACTCACGCTCGCCCGGTCCGTTGATATTCCGCGGGCGGTGACGAATTTCCGCTATTTCGCGACCGCAATCTTGCATACGCATTCCGAAGCGCACTTCACCGACAATCTGGCGATCAACTACACGTTGCGCCAACCGCGCGGGGTGGCGGGCTGTATCTCACCGTGGAATCTGCCGCTGTACTTATTCACGTGGAAGGTCGCCCCGGCCATCGCCACCGGCAACACCGTCGTCGCCAAGCCGTCGGAACTCACGCCGATGACGACATACATGTTCGGCGAACTGTGTACCGAGGCGGGTCTACCGCCGGGCGTATTGAATATCGTTCATGGATTGGGTAACAAAGTCGGCGCGTCGATCGTGGCCCATCCGGATGTTCCAACAATATCCTTCACCGGCGGGACCGTCACCGGTTCATCCATCGCTGCAACAGCGGCGCCGATGTTCAAGAAACTCTCGTTGGAATGCGGCGGCAAGAACCCCAACATCATCTTCGCCGATGCTGATATGGAAGACGCGATCGAAACCAGCACGCGCGCCGCCTTCGCCAATCAAGGCGAGATATGTCTATGTGGATCGCGCATCTTTGTAGAACGCGAAGCGTACGATTCGTTTGTCGAGGCACTTGTTGAAAAAGCGAAACAACTAAAAGTCGGCGATCCCTTAGAGCCCGACACCAACCAAGGTGCGCTTGTTTCCAAGGCGCATCTTGCGAAGGTGAGTTCGTATGTCGAACTCGCCCAAAAAGAAGGCGGAACGATCCTTTGCGGTGGGACTCCCCCGGAAGCGCTTCCCGAACGCTGCCGCGATGGATTCTTCCTTGAGCCTACGGTCATTACGGGCCTTGATACAGCTTGTCGAACGAATCAAGAAGAAATTTTCGGCCCGGTGACGACGGTCATGCCCTTTGATAATGAACAGCAAGTGATTGAGTACGCCAACAGCACGAAGTATGGGCTCTCAGGCACGATCTTTACGCAGAACCTGGAACGCGCTCATCGTGTGGCCGCCCAGGTGCAGTCCGGCACGATCTGGATCAACAGTTGGATGCTGCGCGATCTGCGCATCCCATTCGGTGGAATGAAACAAAGCGGCATCGGCCGCGAAGGCGGCGACGAAACGTTGCGCTTCTTCACCGAACCGAAGAACGTATGTGTAAAACTGCAACCCATTTAGCCCCGGGTGAATACACCCGGGGCTTCTTCAAACGGCGACAGAGGCAGTGCCCCAAAACGACCCCCAACTCTTCTCCTCCCGCGCACCGGAACCCGTCGGCGCTTACCCTCACGCGAAGCGCATCGGGAATCTCCTATTCCTCTCCGGCGTTGGCCCCCGAAAGCGCGGCAGCAAAGCCATTCCGGGGGTTGCGCTCGACGACAATGGCAACATCACTTCCTACGACATCGAAGCGCAATGTCGTTCATGCTTCGACAACGTGCGCGTGATTCTCGAAGACGCCGGCTCAAGTTGGGACCGAATCGTCGACGTGCTCGTTTTCTTAACGAACATCAAAGACGATTTCGAGACCTACAACGCCGTGTATGCTCAGTATTTCGCCGGAAACGGCAAGCCCAACCCCACACGCACAACGATCGAGATCAACGCGTTGCCCACACCGATCGCGGTCGAAGTGAAGGTTATTGCGACGATTGGGTGATTCGACTACGGCAATGGGCTACCTTCGAACCGGTGAGTATCGCCTTCTCGTGCCATGACAGCCTGATTGTGCGCAGAGGCTTGCGAATGAAGCAGCGAGGCATACGATTGGCCGTAGGCGCGTGATCAATCAATCCAAAACGCGGAGGAAAAACGATGAATCAAAGGCAAACTGCTCCGAGGATGTTGCGTCATTTGAAGTGGTGGATCGCGCTCGTTCTGATGGTCGCGCTCGTTCCGGTCACAACGGCATTGGCGCAAGATGAAGGCGCGCGGCGCGAGCTTGAGGCGGCCAGGGAACGCATCCATGCGATGATGCGCGAAGCCGAGGAGCTGCAAGAGGCCGGTCGAATGGATGCAGCCGACCGAGTGCGTCAAAGAGCCCAACAGCTCGGCGCCAGGATTGACGAGCAGCTCGATCGTCGTCGACATGCGCGAGCGGAGGAAGCGGAGCATCTACACAACGTTCTTGAAGGACTTGAGCATGGCATGGGGGCGCTGCGAGAGCTTGGTCGGCACGAAGAGTTGGAGGCGCTGGAGCGTGTGGCCCATGATGTGAGGCGTGAACTTGAAGGGCGACGAGATCGTCCGCAACGAGATCGCCAGCGCGCGCATCGTTCAGAAAACGAACGCGAAGTAGCGCAGCATCAGTTAGAGATCATGAGGATGGCGATGCCGGCGTTGCGCGAAGGGGAACGTAGGGACGCCGCTGAACTGCTCGAACACGCCATACATGCACGGGAGCTTGCGCTTGAAGGACGCCGTGATGACGAGGCCCATCGCATCCGCGAGTCAGCCCCGAATCGAGGACAACAGGCGGAGATCCTGGGGTTGGCATCACGATTGTGGGCTGAATTTGGACACGAAGAACGGGCTCGTGCAGTTGGTGAGCTGGCTGAGCAGATGCGCGCAAGAGTTCATCGTGAACGAGACGAGCACGCGCAACGAGAGCAAGACCGACCGCACCGGGAAGCACGCGAGCGGCGAGAGGATCGTGACCAGCCCGCGGTGCGAGAAAGGCGCGAGCAACCCGATCGTTATCAAGCGGCGCTGGAGCGGATCGAACGGTTGGAGGTTCACATGAGACGGCTGGCCGAAGCGATGGAGCGATTACAAGGGGCGATGCACGATCGCGCACGGGATCGGCGGTAGCAGTAGGGCAGGCCTTGGGCCTGCCGGGGTCGGTGTTGCAAACAAGAGGCAGGCTCAAAGCCTGCCCTACAGGGCAACACTGTGGTTATTTCGGCAGCTTGATGCCGAAGAACCGCTCGGCGTTGGCGTCGAGCTGTCGCTCGAAGTCGACAGGATCAACGCCGCGCAATTTCGCAATGAACCGGGCGGTGTGGACGACGTTCTTCGGCTCGTTGGGGTACATCTTGCGCACCGGCTCGGGACTGAGGAACGGCGCATCCGTCTCCACCATGATCCGATCAGCAGGAACGAGCTTGGCGGCTTCGGCTACTTCAGTCGCGTTCTTGAACGTGACAATCCCCGTGAAACTGATCCACGCGCCGAAGTCGAGGATCTCTTGTGCATCATCGACGGTCTCGCTGAAACAATGAAACACATAACGCGATGGATCGCAAGACGCGGCCCGGAAGATCGGCAACAGATCACCGACAGCCTTGCGGCAGTGAACGACGATCGGCTTGATGATTCCCTCATTGGAGCATGATTCGATGAACGCAAGCTGTCGCTCAAGCAACGTGTTCTGTGCCGAACGCAGCGGTTTGTCATAGTGGTTGTCCAGACCCAACTCTCCCCAAGCCACACACTTTGGGTGCTGCGCGACCTCTCTGACAACGGTCCAATCACATGGTTCGTCTGCATAGAGCGGATGCGCCCCGGCGGTGCACCAGACCTGCTCGTGCTGCTGGGCGAGTTCCAGGCCAGCACGGCAGTTTTCCGATGTCGTTGAAACGGTGATCGCCCCACGTACGCCAACGGCCAGAGCGTCCGCAAGCACGCTTTCCACGCGCCCGTCGAATTGCTTGAACGTGAGATGGCAGTGCGTGTCGATCATGGACGATCTACCAGCAAGTGAGGTCGGCCAGAGCACTGTACAATCCGTGCGGCCTCACCGTCTTGTCATGCAGTGCCCTGTGAGTGGGGTGTCTGCTGAGCATGATGACATTCGAGGGAGGGATGCCCGCCGCCGATGGCCACACTGGACCGATCGAAGCGTCTAAAGAAGGAACTGTCGCTGTTTGGCGTGTACGCGATCGCCACGGGCACGACGCTCAGCGCCGGTTTCTTCCTTTTGCCGGGGCTGGCGGCGGCGGAAGCCGGGCCGGCGGTGGTGTTGTGCTATCTGATCGCGGCATTGTTGTTGTTGCCGGCAACGTTCAGCATCGTCGAGCTGGCTACGGCCATGCCGCGCGCCGGCGGGGCGTACTACTTCCTTGATCGCAGTCTGGGACCACTGGCGGGAACGATCGGGGGGTTCGGAACGTGGCTGGCGCTGGTGCTCAAAGCGGCCTTTGCCCTGATCGGCCTCGGCGCGTACGTCGCGCTGGTCTTCCCCGAGGCGCACGTCACGCCGATCGCGGCCGGACTGGCCGTCCTGTTCGGGGTGGTCAATCTGTTGGGGGCGAAGAAGGTCGGGGGTTTTCAGATCGTGTTGGTCCTGGGACTCTTGGCGATCCTCGCCTGGTTCATCGCGCGGGGGTCGATGCAAGTGAACCGCGAACACTTCAGCGGCTTCTTCGATAAGGGGTTCACATCGATTGTCTCGACCGCCGGGTTGGTGTTCATCAGTTACGTCGGAGTGACGAACATCGCCAGCGTCTCGGAGGAGGTGAAGAACCCGGAGCGCAACCTTCCCTTGGGCATCTTCCTGGCCTTGGGCACGGCGGTGCTGGTGTATGCGCTGGGTATCGGCGTGATGGTGGGGGTCGTCGGCTGGGAGGAACTCGCCAAGACCCTTACCCCGGTGGAAAAGACCGCGGAGGCGTTCGGCGTCAGATGGGGCGTCTGGATCATTTCGTTGGCGGCCTTGCTGGCATTCTCCTCGGTGGCCAACGCCTGCATCCTCAGCGCCTCGCGCTATCCCCTGGCGATGAGCCGTGATCACCTTTTGCCGCGAATCCTCGGCTTCGTGGGCAAGCGCGGGACGCCGATGGTGTCGATCGGTCTTACGGTCGCGGCGATCCTCTTCTTTCTGATTGTGCTGGACCCGATCCGGATCGCCAAGCTCGCCAGCGCGTTCCAGTTGTTGATGTTCGCCTTGCTGTGCCTGGCGGTGATCGTGATGCGCGAAAGCGGGATCGAATCGTATGACCCGGGGTATCGCTCGCCGCTGTATCCGTGGATGCAAATCGTGGGGATCGTGGCCCCGATCTGGGTGATCGTGGAGATGGGCTGGCTGTCCGCATTGTTCTCTTTGGGGGTGATCGGGGTCGGGGTGACGTGGTACGTCACCTACGCCCGCAATCGCGTCGAGCGGCACGGAGCGATCTATCACGTCTTTGAGCGGCTGGGCAAACGGCGCTTCTACGACCTGGACCGCGAGTTGCGGGGAATCATGCAGGAGAAGGGGCTGCGGGAGGAGGATCCGTTCGACGAAGTCGTCGTGCGGGGGATTGCGCTTGACGCCGAGGCGAACGAATCGTTCGAAGACATCGCTCGTCGGGCATCGATGCTGCTGGCCGAGCGGCTTCCGATGTCGGCCGAGACGTTGTGCGAAGGCTTCCTGCGAGGCACACGAACCGGGGCGACGCCGGTCACCGGCGGGGTGGCGCTGCCCCACTTACGGCTTCCGGGGATCGCAGTTCCGCACCTGGTGGTCGTGCGAAGCCGTGCTGGGATTCATATCTCCACGGGCGATGTGTTCGGAGGGACGCACGAGTCGAGCAATACGCATGCGATCTTCTTTCTGGTCAGTCCCGATGAGGATCCCCGCCAACATCTTCGCATCCTCGCCCAACTGGCCGGACAGGTCAGCCAAAAGGGATTCATGAGTGGATGGTTGGCCGCCACCGACGAGCGACAACTCAAAGAGATCCTGCTCCGACACGACCGACATGTTGTCCTGCACGTACTGGCCGACTCACGGGCCGCGGTGATGATCGGTCGGCCGCTACGAGAGCTGGACATCCCCGACGGTTGTCTGGTTGCCGTCATTCACCGGGCCGACGAAACAATCGTGCCGCGTGGCGAGACGGTCGTCGAGGAGGGGGATCATTTGACCGTCATCGGAAGCGTCAAGGGGATCGAGCAAGTCCATGAGCGGTACGGCTTGGAGCCGCGGGCCGGGGCTGCGGAGTCAACGGAGCCTTGACGCAGTTGCTCGCGGTGGCCCGCAGGTCGGTGCAATCTCTCAAGCGACGTGGTCACGCGCAGCCGATGAACTCACCGGCCGAGTACGGTTCGTTGTTCGCGGGACGGGCAAGTGCTGTTGGTGTATGAGCACGGCGGGGCGGGGCTGGGATGGGGTACCGGGGTTGTGCAGTGCCGGAGCCATTTAGGATTTATTACTCCGATTTCAAGTTGAGTTCCAGGTGGAGTTTGCGCTGGGTTTCTGGTCGCCGGAGCATGTGGCCGACTCGAGGTTCTCGCCTCGGCGGCGATCTTGACTCACCTCTGGCATGTCACTACGATCGCCCGACTTTGTGAAAAAAGGCACAGATTGATGGGCCGGTACCACTACGTATTTCCGAAGTGGAGCAATGCGCTCTTGCCGACGCTATGCGTGCTGGCAGCGGTTGGCCCGCTCTACGCGGCGCTGCTGGTGACCTACGGGTTCAGTCCGCTGACGACGGATATCGGGTATCAGCCGGTCCAACCGGTTCCGTTCAGCCACCGCATGCACGCTGGGCAATTGGGCATCGACTGCCGGTACTGCCATAACACGGTGGAGTACGCCAACAAGGCCGCGATTCCGCCGACGCAGACGTGCATGAACTGTCACACGCAGATTCACAAGGAAAGCCCGAACCTGACGGCCTTGAACGAGAGTTACGCGACGGGGATGCCCATGCAGTGGGTTCGCGTGCATGATCTGCCTGACTTTGCGTACTTCAGTCATACGGCCCACGTGACCCGAGGCGTGAGCTGCGTGGAATGCCACGGCCGCATCGACAAGATGGAGGTGGTCACACAGCAGGAAACGCTGAGCATGGGCTGGTGCCTCTCGTGCCATCGCCACCCTGACATGCGTGTTCGCGACCCGAAGCTGGTGACCGATCTGGGTTGGAACTTCGCGGATGACGCCGATGCGAAGAGTCAGTTTGACTCGCCGCAGGACTACCACGAATACTGGTTGAACCACAACAACCTCGCTCCCTCGCAGGACTGCTCGACATGCCATCGGTAGATCAAACCGCGCCACGACCGCGCACCGGCAAAACCTACTGGCGAAGCCTGGAAGACTTCGCGGACACCCCGGAGTTCCGGGAGTTCATGTTCCGCGAGTTCCCGGCCGGGGCGAGCGAAATGCTCGACTCGACCCAGCGCCGCGAGTTCCTCAAGATCATGGGGGCGTCGTTGGCGCTGGCGGGGATGGGGATTTCAGGGTGTCGGCGTTGGCCGGAGGAAAAGATCGCGCCCTATGCAAGCCGACCGGCGGGACGCCTGCCGGGAATCCCCAATTCGTATGCAACATCGATGGAGCTGGGCGGGGTGGCCAGTGGGTTGCTGGTGACGAGCTACGACGGCCGACCGATCAAGATCGAAGGCAACCCCGAGCATCCGATGAATCGCGGCGCGACCGACGCCTGGGCCCAGGCCAGTGTGCTGGAGCTTTACGATCCGGACCGCAGCCGGCACGTGATGCGCAACAACCAAGAATCGAGCTGGGACAACTTTTCCAGTTGGGCTGAGGCGCACTTTGGCGCTGTGCGGGAAGCCGACGGCAACGGGCTGTGCATCCTGAGCGAAGCGACCGCCTCGCCCAGCGTCTTGGACATGAAACGGCGGCTGCTTGAGGCCATGCCTAATGCGAAATGGTACGAATACGAGCCGCTGAACAACGATAACGAGTTGGCGGGCTCGATACTCGCGTTCGGTTCGCCGTACCGGGCGCAATACCACTTTGATCGAGCCAAGATCATTGTCTCGCTCGATTCGGACTTCCTTCACGCGCATCCGGCGGCGGTGAAGTACACGCGTGACTTTGCCTCCGGCCGGCGGGCCGATGATGCCCCCAAGACAATGAATCGGCTGTATGTCGTTGAAAGCGGCTACAGCCTGACCGGCGCGAACGCTGACCACCGCGTGGCGGTGCGGTCGGGCGATATCGGGGCCGTGGCGGGTCATCTGGCCAAGATGCTGTCGTCGTCGGCGGCGAACTGGGTCGGTTCGATCGACGTCGCCAAGCCAATGCTGCAGCAGATGGCCGACGACTTGGCAAGTCATCGCGGCGAGTGTCTGATTGTCGTCGGACCGCGCCAGCCGGGGGAGGTGCATGCGATCGCTCACCTTCTCAACGAAGAACTCGGGAATGTGGGGCGAACGGTCAGCTATACCGCTCGTCCGGATGCGAAGCCGCAAGCGGCGTCGATCAAGGCGTTAGCAGCGGATATCGATGCGGGAGAGGTCGACACGCTGGTGATACTCGGCGGGAATCCTGCGTACAACGCCCCGGCCGATCTGGATTTTGCTTCCAAGCTCGGTTCGGTGGGGGCCACGATCCATGTGAGTAGCTACGAAGACGAGACATCAAAGCGCTGCACCTGGCACATACCCCGCGCGCATTACTTGGAGAGTTGGGGCGATGCCCGGGCCTACGACGGCACGATCGGGATCACCCAGCCGTTGATCGAGCCGCTGTTCGGCGGGCGGAGTCCGATTGAGCTGCTGGCGATAATCAACGGCGATGACGTTGGGGCGGGTTACGACATCGTTCGGCGGAGCTTCGGCGGCGTGACCGGCGACGCGGATTTCGAGCGTCACTGGCGGCGCGTGCTGCACGATGGGTTCGTGGCGGACAGCGCGTTTGCGGAGCAGTCGCCTACGGTTCGCTCGGACGAGGCTGAAACGTGGATCATCGCCTTGGCCCGGCGGGCGTCGCAGGAACGGCCCGGCTTGGAGCTGGTGTTTACCGGCGATCGCTCGGTGTACGACGGTCGGTTCGCCAACAACGGCTGGCTTCAGGAGCTGCCCGATCCGCTGACGAAGCTCACGTGGGATAACGCAGTGCAGCTGAGTCCGTCGGCGGCTGAGAACATTGGCGTCGAGACGGGCGACATGGTGAACGTATCGTTGCAAGGCGGGTCGCACGTGGAGGCGGCGGTGTTGGTCATGCCCGGCCAACATGCTCAATCTGCGACGTTGACGTTGGGGTACGGCCGCAACGGCGTGGGGCGTATTGCCGAAGACGCCGGCTTTGACTTCTATCAGTTGCGACCATCAGACTCGATGGGCTTTGTCGGCGGCGCGACGATCGCCAAGTCCAGCGGATCGTATGAATTCGCTCTGACGCAGCACCATCACGCCCTGGACACGGTTGGCGGCAAAGGAACCCAGGATCGTCTGCCCACCATCTTCCGCGAAGCGAACCTCGACGAGTACAAAGAGCATCCCGATTTTGCCGACCATCGTGTTCACGTCGCGCATCGATTATCGCTCTGGGACGAGAGCAATCTCGACAACGCGGACTACAAGTGGGCGATGTCGATCGACCTGACCACCTGCACCGGGTGTAGCGCGTGCGTCGTCGCCTGCCAGGCGGAGAACAACATTCCGATCGTGGGCAAGGATCAGGTGAAGCGCGGGCGCGAGATGCACTGGATACGGGTCGATCGGTACTTCAGCGGCTCGAATCCTGAGACGCCCGATTCGGTGGCGATGCAGCCGGTGCCGTGCATGCACTGCGAGAACGCCGCCTGCGAGGAGGTCTGCCCCGTGGCGGCGACCACCCACGATCGCGACGGCTTGAACGTGATGATCTACAACCGTTGCATCGGGACGCGGTACTGCTCCAACAACTGCCCGTACAAGGTGCGCCGATTCAACTTCTTTGATTATCAGGTGCGCGAGCCGGTGCGCGAGACCGGGCTGATGCACGTCAAGCCGAGCTATTACACGCGACCGCAATCAGATACGCATCCGTTGCAGCAATTGCAGCACAATCCGGAAGTGACGATTCGCAGCCGCGGGGTGATGGAGAAGTGCACCTACTGCATTCAGCGCATCAGTGCGGGCAAGATCAAGGCCAAGAACGAATGGGTAAAGGCCAAGCCCGAGGATCGTTCGAGCCGGGTCACGGTTCCGGATGGAAGCGTCGTTCCGGCCTGCGCTCAGGCGTGCCCGGCCCAGGCGATTGTCTTCGGCGACCTGGCCGACCCCAACAGCCGCGTAGCGAAGCTTCACGCCCACGAGCGCACCTATGAGATGCTGGAGGAACTCAATCCCAAGCCACGAACCAGATACATGGCCAAGCTTCGCAATCCCGCGCCGAGTCTCGCCCCCGCCGCGCCGAGTTCACAAGGATCAGCTCACGGATGACGACGCTGCCCCTCGATAACACGTTCGACGATCCGACGCGGCGAGCGCCGTTGGTGTTGAACCACGATGATTTCGGGTCGGTCACGAACACGATCTGCGGCGTCAATGAGAGACCCAAGCCACCCAGAGCGTGGTATATCGCCTTCGCCATCTCCTCGACGTTCCTGATGGTCCTCGGTGTTCTGATCGGCTACCTGTTCTGGACGGGCGTCGGTGTGTGGGGCAACCAGAACCCGGCGATGTGGGGATTCCCCATCGTCAACTTCGTGTTCTGGGTGGGGATCGGACACGCGGGCACGCTGATCTCCGCCATCCTGTACCTGTTCAGGCAGAAGTGGCGCACCGCGATCAATCGTTTCGCGGAGGCGATGACGATCTTCGCCGTCATTTGCGCCGGCATGTTCCCGGGTATCCACGTCGGCCGAGTGTGGGTGAGCTACTGGCTGTTTCCCATTCCCAATCAAATGGAGCTGTGGCCGCAGTTCCGAAGCCCGTTGCTTTGGGATGTCTTTGCGGTGGGCACCTACTTCACGGTGTCGCTGCTGTTTTGGTACGTGGGAATGATTCCCGATTTGGCGACGCTGCGCGATCGGGCCAAGACCAAGCTCAAGGCGATCAGCTACGGCATCTTCGCCCTCGGCTGGCGGGGGAGCATTCGGCACTGGCACCGCTATGAGCGGGCCTATCTGCTGCTGGCAGCGCTGGCCACCCCGCTCGTCTTGAGCGTGCACTCCGTGGTGTCGTTCGACTTTGCCGTGGCCCAGGTTCCCGGTTGGCACACCACGATCTTCCCGCCGTACTTTGTGGCCGGGGCGATCTTCAGCGGCTTCGCCATGGTGATGACGCTGGCCATCCCCGCCCGGCAATGGTGGGGACTCAAAGACTTCATCACCTTGCGGCACCTGGAGACCATGAACAAGATCATTCTGGTGACCGGCTCCATGGTGGGATACGCCTACATCATGGAGTTCTTCACCGCGTGGTACAGCGGCGCAATGTACGAGTCGTTTGCGTTCGTCAACCGCATGTTCGGGCAGTACGCCTGGGCATACTGGATCATGGTCACGTGCAACGTAATTGTTCCGCAGTTGTTCTGGTTCAAGAAAGCCCGGCAGAGCATCCCGATCATGTTCGGTATATGCCTGCTGGTGAACGTGGGCATGTGGTTTGAGCGCTTCGTGATCATCGTCACGTCGCTGAGCCAGGATTATCTGCCGGCCAACTGGGACTACTTCCACCCGACATGGGTTGACCTGACGATGTTGGCGGGAAGCTTCGGACTGTTCCTGACGCTGTTCCTGCTGTTTATTCGGTACTTGCCGGTGATCGCGATCGCGGAGGTAAAGGCGATCATGCCGGCGGCGAACCCACATGCTCACGACCACGACAAGGAGGCGAGCGCGTGAACGACGGCGCCGGTACAACGGCCGTGCCTGCTCAGTCGCCGCGCACGATCCCGTCGCCCTCGTCAGTCGACGAGTCCTCGGAGAAGCTGTACGGCTTGCTCGCGGAGTTCGAGACGCCGGCGGCGATCCTCAGTGCAGCGAAGAAGGTGCACGAAGCCGGCTATAAATGGTGGGACTGCTGCGCGCCGTTTCCCGTCCACGGCCTGGATAAGGCGATGGGCATTCGGCCCACGATTCTGCCGTGGCTGGTCTTGGGGGCGGGGATCACCGGCGGGACGTTGGGCATGTTGCTGCAATGGTTCACCAACGCGACCAACCTGGAACTTTGGAGTGGTCCCATTTGGGTCACCGGATATGCGTTCCTCGTGAGCGGCAAGCCGTTCGCCAGCGTTCCCACTTGGATTCCGGTGATGTTTGAGATGACGGTTCTGCTGTCGGCGATCGGCGCTGTTGTATTCCTCTTGTTGCTGAACAAGCTGCCGCAGCTGTATCACCCGTGCTTCAAGAACGAGCGATTCGCGCGCGTGACCGACGACCGCTTCTTCATCATCATCGAAGCGAAAGACCCGCTGTTCTATCGAGCTAAGACGGAGCAACTCCTTACTTCGTTAGGTGCCTCGGCGGTCGAGGAGGTCCAGGCGTAGACCATGTCAAAAATCGCCATCATCATCACGACGATTCTGATCGCGATCGGGTCGGTCCCGTTTGCGCTGGCGGCCATGGCCCGGGCCGTGCCCTCGTCGCACACGAGGATCCACATCATTCAGGACATGGACAATCAGCCGAAGTTCCGAGCCCAGCACGCCAACCCGCTGTTCGCCGACGGCCGCGCGATGAGGCCGCCGGTCGCGGGCACGGTCGCCCGGGGTCAGCTCGAGGCGGACGATCATTACGACCGCGGCGTGGTGGATGACGGTTGGGCGACGACTTTCCCGCCGCAGGTTCAGGTCAATCTTGATCTTGTTTATCGCGGACAAGACCGATTCAACATCTACTGCACTCCCTGCCACGGCTACGCGGGCTATGGCGACGGCATGGTCAACAAGCGGGCGATGGAGCTGGTGAACCTGGGCCTCAACGGCACGACGTGGGTCCAGCCCAAGAATATGCACGAGCAACTGATCCGCGAGCAGCCCGTCGGGCAGACTTTCAACACGATCACCAACGGCGTGCGGAACATGTCCGGCTATGCGGCCCAGATTCCCGTTGAAGATCGTTGGGCGATTGTCGCCTATGTCAAAGCATTGCAACGAAGTCAAACGGCTGATCTCAATGACCTGCCGCCGGATCAGCGAATAGACCTGCCGACGATCAGACTCCATCCGGAGACACCGTAGACCGTGAACGCAGCAGCGCTTGCACGTGAAGACCGGTATCTGGGCGACCTGGGCCCGAAGGTGTACGTGCGCCTCGGCGGGCTCGGCCTGGGGTTGATTGTCGTCAGCCTCGTGCTCGGGTTTTTCGTCAAGGACTGGGATCGGTTCTGGCGGGCGTATGTCGTGGCGTACTGCTTCGTGGTCAGCATCTGCCTCGGCGGCCTGTTCTTCACGATACTCCAGCATCTGACGCGGGCCGGCTGGAGCGTGGCGATTCGGCGGATCAGCGAAGGGCTGGCGTCGAACCTGCGATGGCTGTGGATCTTGTTCATCCCGATCGTGTGGATCGTCTGGACGGACAGCGAGGGCGGGCTCTATCACTGGACGCTCGGCGCCGAGGCGATGCTGGAGACGGGCGATGCCGAAGCAGGGTTGCTGGCGCACAAAGAGGCGTTCCTCAATCCGACGTTTTGGACGCTTCGGGCTGCGCTCTACTTTGCGATCTGGTTCGCGCTCGCACAATTCTTCGTCGGCAACTCGATCGCCCAGGACGCCTCCGGCGATCCGAGCATCACGTCGCGCATGCAGGCGCTGGCCGCCCCGGCGATGATCCTGTACGCCTTCACGCAGACGTTCGCGGCCGTTGACTGGCTCATGACCCTGGAGTTTGCGTGGTTCAGCACGATGTTCGGCGTGTATTTCTTCGCCGCCAGTTGCTGCGGGTTCGGGGCGACGATGATCCTGCTCGTCTACTTCCTGCAGCGGGCCGGGCGTGTCACTGAATCGATCAGCATTGAACATTACCACGACATGGGCAAGTTCCTGTTCGCGTTCGGCATCGTGTTCTGGGCGTACATCGCGTACAGCCAGTACATGTTGATCTGGTACGCGAACATGCCTGAGGAAACAACGTGGTTCATGGTTCGGCAGCTCGGCTCGTGGAAGGGGCTGAGCCTCCTGTTGATCCTGGGCCACTTCTTTATTCCGTTCTTCTTCCTGCTTACCCGGCACACGAAACGCGTCAAGGGCGTGCTGGCGGCGGCGGCGGCGTGGATGGTCGCCATTCATTTCATCGATATGTATTGGCTGGTGATGCCGATGGTGCCGGTCGAGCTCGTGCAGTCGGTTGACGGCGACTACGCGGCCCTCGTGATCGCGTTCCAGGCCCCTGAAAACGCGGTGTATAATCTGAACTGGCAGTTGTTCGACGTGACGTTGCTGCTGGGGTTTGCCGCCTTGATGGTGGCGGGAACCGCGTTTGGGTTGCGCAGCCGGTCGTTGGTGCCTGAGCAGGACCCGCGGCTGGCCGAGTCTTTGGCGTTTGAGAATTACTAAGTAGGAAGGCATTAGGGATTAGGGATTAGGCACTAGGTAAGAAGAAGCAACAAGCAACAACCAATGACTGACCACTTCGAACATAACATCGATGATCATGAGGATCCCGCGGCGAGCTCGACCTCGCTGGTGGGGTTCATCGGCGTGGTGCTGCTGGTGGTGACGATGCTGGGGGTGACGGCGCTGTACTACAACGTGAAAGCCTCCCAGGAGCAGGATGTGGTGTTGGATGAGCCTTTCATCGAGGTGGAGAGGGTTCGCACCGAGCAGGAGCAGCGGCTGACCGCCCCGGCCCGCTGGGAGGAACGCGACGATGGCGGCGAAGTGACGCGCGAATTGGTCATCCCGCTTGAACGAGCGATGAAGATTGTGGTCGAGGAATACGGCGCAGCCGAGGTCTCACCGACGGCGTCGGCATCAGGTGACATGCCATGACGAAGGGAATCACAACACAACCGGCCGCGGCAAGGCCAAGCTGGATACTCATCATTGGCGCTGCGATCGTCGTTGGCGGCGCGTCGTCGATTGCTCAGGTCTCGCCGCTCGACGTCACCGACCCGCCGGAGGGCGTGGGCATCGACGAGCGGCTCGACGAGCAGTTGCCGCTTGATCTTCAGTTCATCGACGACACCGGCCGAACCGTCACGCTGGGCGAGTATTTCGATCGCGGTATGCCGGTCGTCATCACGCCTGTCTTCTATCGCTGCCGCAACCTCTGCTCCGCCACCCTCAATGGCCTGGCCGAGGCGCTCAAGGAGATCGAGTGGTCGGCGGGCGAGGATTTTCAGATCGTCACGTTCACGATCAACCCCAAGGAGGAGTATCGGCTGGCGCAGGTCAAGAAGCGAAACTACCTGGGGATGTACAAGCGAGAGCAAGCCGCCGATGGATGGCATTTTCTTACGGGTGACGAGCAAAGCATCACAGCGCTGACGGAGGCGCTCGGTTTTCGGTACCGTTTTGTCGAGCGCACCGGCGACTATGCGCATGCGGCGAGCATCATCGTGGCCACGCCCCAAGGCCGGCTCTCTCGTTACATCAATACGGTGATGCCGGAGTCTGAAACGCTGGCCAAGGCGCTGATCGAGGCGTCGCAGGGGGCGATCGGTTCACCTTGGGATCGCTTCGTGCTGTGGTGCTCTACGTTTGATCCGGCCGCGGGCAAGTACGTCGTGGCGGCGCGGCGCGTCATGACCCTCGGCGGGTTGGCCACGATGTTGATCGTGGTCATCGGCTTGGGCATGTTGTGGCGACACGAACTGAAGATCAGGCGACACAAGCCGGCGATGGGAGAATTGCAAACGTGAATCTCCTTTCGCCGATTTTCTCGCTGCTGGCTCAGACCGGACGCACCGGCGGGGGATTCTGGTTCCCGGAATCGGCCTCGACCGCCGCGCCGGACGTCGACAGCGTGTTCAACTGGATCACCAGGATCTGCATCTTCTTCTTCGTGCTGATCGTGGGGGCGATGCTGTGGTTTATGTTCAAGTATCGCCGGCGGGGGCACGTTCCGAGCATGGAGAGCCCGACGCACAACATGCCGCTGGAGATCACCTGGACCGCGATCCCCATGATTCTCGTGATCTTGATCTTCTATATCGGGCTCAAGGGATACGTGAACATCACGACGCCGCCGGAGAACTCCTACGAAATCGAGGCGGTCGGCCAGCAATGGTACTGGAGCTTCAACTACCCCAACGGCGCGACCGATACCACGCTGCACGTTCCCGTTGGTCGTCCGGTCAAGATCAACCTGCGCGCCAACGATGTGTTGCACGCCCTGTTCATCCCGGCGTTTCGGGTGAAGATGGACGCGGTGCCCGGGCGCCATACGGAGCTGTGGTTCGAGGCGACGCGAGAGGGCAAGTTCGCGCTGTACTGCGCTGAGTACTGCGGCACCCAACACTCACAGATGGTGGGAACGGTCATCGTCTATAACCAGTTCGAGTTCGAGGCCAAGATCGACGAACTGGCGAACTGGCTGGACAAGGTGCCGGATGAAGACCTCCACAAGGCCGGAACGATTCTCTACAACCGTTGCACGAGTTGTCATACCACGGACGGCTCGCCGTTGATTGGTCCGTCCTTTCAGGAGACGCACGAGCTTTTCAAGAGTGGCGGGACACGCAAGTTGGCGGACCGCAGCGCCGTGACCGTCAACGAAGACTATCTGCGAAACTCGATCCGCAAGCCGTACGACCAGATCGCTGCGAACCCTCAGGGCCTGGCCTATCCCAGCTCGATGCCGGCGAACATGGCCGACCAACTCGGTTCGCGCGGCGTGGAAGCCGTGATCCAGATGATCATGCGCCTCGATGAGCTGGTCGACGACGAGTGGAAACTGAAGAAAGTCGAGCGAGCAGATATCGCTGTCGAGGCTGAGGAGCCGCAATGAGATGACCACGATTGACACGACCAAACCGACGCCTGGGGCCGAAACGCCGCCCGTCGACAATTACCTCACGCATTCCACCGGCATCATGTCGTGGCTGGGGACGCTGGATCACAAGCGCATCGGGGTCATGTATCTCATTTCGATCCTGACCGCGTTCTTCATGGGCGGGATGTTCGCGATGGCCGTGCGGCTGGAACTGATGTATCCCGGGCAGCAGTTCCTGAGCCAGGACGATTACAACAGGGTCTTCACGCTCCACGGGGTGATCATGGTGTTCCTGGTGATCATCCCCAGCGTTCCCGCGTCGCTGGGTAACTTCGTCCTGCCGATCATGCTCGGGGCGAAGGACGTAGCGTTCCCCCGGTTGAACCTCTTCAGTTATTACCTGTGGGTGACGGGCGCGGTGCTGGCCGTCTCGACGGTCTTCTTCGGTGGAGTTGATACGGGCTGGACGCTGTACGTGCCCTACAGCACGACCGGAACGGAGATGAACGGCATTCTGCTGATCACCTTCGCGGTGTTCGTGCTGGGGTTCAGCTCGATCTTCACCGGGATCAACTTCATCGTGACGATCCATCGGCTTCGCCCGCCGGGGATGACGTGGTTCCGCATGCCGTTGTTCCTGTGGGCGATCTACGCCACGGGGATTTTGCAAGTGATGGCCACGCCGGTCATCGGCATCACGGTCGCTTTGCTGGCCGTGGAGCGGTTGTTCGGGATCGGTATCTTCGACCCCGCTCTGGGCGGCGACCCCGTCCTCTTCCAGCACTTCTTCTGGTTCTACTCCCACCCAGCCGTGTACATCATGATCCTGCCCGGGATGGGGATCATCTCCGAGCTGATCTCCGTCCATAGCCACAAACATATTTTCGGCTACAAGTTCATCGCCTTTAGTTCGGTGGCGATTGCGATCTTCAGCTTCATCGTCTGGGGGCACCACATGTTCCTCTCCGGCCAGTCGCCGCTGATGAACGTCGTGTTCTCCGCGATCACGTTCAGCGTGGCGATCCCCTCGGCGGTCAAGGTGTTCAACTGGCTGGCGACGCTGTACAAGGGATCGATCAGCTTCAACACGCCGATGCTCTACGCGTTGTCGTTTCTGGTCTTATTCACGATCTCCGGATTGACCGGTTTGCACCTGGGCACCCTGGCCACCGACATCCACCTGCACGACACCTACTTTGTGGTGGCGCACTTTCACTACACGATGATGGGCGGTGCGTTGATCGCGATGATCGGCGGCATCCACCACTGGTGGCCGAAGATCACCGGACGGATGTACTCGGAGTTTTTGGGCCGGATCGCCTGCGGGCTGATCTTCGTCGGGTTCAACCTGACGTTCTTCACCCAGTTCATGCTGGGCAGCAAAGGCATGCCCCGGCGATATCACGATTACGCCGGCCCCAATTGGACCCCGGAGGCGACGGAACTGTTCGGCACGTACCACTTCTGGTCGTCGATCGGGTCGTTCGTCATGGCCGCGGGGTTCTTCCTCATCGCCTTCTACCTGCTGCACTCGTTGTTCAGAGGGAAAAAGGCCCCCGCCAACCCCTGGGGCGGCCGGAGTCTCGAATGGCAGTGCGCCTCGCCGCCGCCGCACGATAATTTCTCCGAGCCGCCGCACGTCGGCGACCCTTACGATTTCACGGTCTTGGAATGGGACGAGCAGGAGCAAGGGTACCACTGGCGACATGATCTGAAACACGAACCCGGCGAAGCATAGTTCAGGACAATTTACACCGCAGAGGCGCAGAGAACGCAGAGGTATGAAACAGAGCTTCTTGAGTTTATGGAAAACGACTTGATGGCATCCAACTCCGCGAAACCTTCCCCAAGCCCTCTGCGCCTCTGCGGTGAATTCCTCTCCGAGTGTATGGAAATATGACGACGACTGCCTCGACTACACACGATCACCCCGACTTCCTGGCTCACCATTGGGATACGCCCAAGCAGCAGTTCGAAGCGGGCAAGCTGGGGATGTGGCTGTTCCTGGCCACCGAGGTCCTGCTGTTCGGCGGATTGTTCGTCGGATACTCCGTCTGGCGGGGCAACCACCCGGAGCTGTTCAAGTTCGGCAGCGAATTTCTTGAGACCAAATGGGGCGCGATCAACACCGTCGTCCTCATTCTCAGCAGCTTGACCATGGCCTGGGCCGTGACCTGCGCTCAGCGCGGGAACCGCAAGGGTTTGATCATCGGTTTGCTGCTCACACTCGCCGGCGCCGGCGGTTTCCTGGGGATCAAGTACGTCGAGTACAGCCACAAGTTCAACGAGGGATGGTTCCCCGGCGCGTACTTCTATGACAAACCCTCAGATCGTTCGCATACGTGGGATGACAACCTGCCCGTGCCCGGAGCAGGGCAACTTGAGGTGCCTGTTCCTGACACCGAAGCGCGCTCGATCGAAGAGCTAGGGCTCCCGGCCGACATTCTGGTGGAGATTTCAACCGTCGTACCGCCCGGTCAAGGGCCTTCGGGCCTGGAAGAACTTGCGCTGACCGATACGGTGCATACCGATGACCATGCCGAGCATGAAATGCACGCGCTGCAGCGTGAAGATCGGCCGGCAAACGCCCATATGTTCTTCAATATCTACTTTATGATGACGGGTCTGCACGGCCTGCACGTGCTCGGGGGCGTGGGCGTGATGATCTGGCTGCTGATCGGAGCCGTGAAGGGGCGCTTCAATGAAAAATACTTCACGCCCGTCGATCTCGGCGGGCTGTACTGGCACATCGTCGATCTGATATGGATCTTCTTGTTCCCGCTGTTCTATCTGATATAGGAAGGCATTAGGGATTAGGCATTAGGCATTAGGTAAGACATAGAGACATGGCGAGCGAATCATCACAACACGAAGGGCATCCCGAGGTCGGGCACGTCGTTCCCGTGCGCATCCTTTTCGCAACGGGAATGGGGTTGCTTGCCCTGACCTTTATCACCGTCTTGGCGGCAAGCTTTGACTTCGGGAATCTCAACATCTGGATTGCCCTGGCTATTGCGGCTGTCAAGGGCACGCTCGTCGTCATGTTCTTCATGCACCTTCTGTACGATCGGCCGTTCCACGGAATTGTCTTCGTGACCTCGCTGGCGTTTGTGGCGCTGTTCATCAGCTTCGCCTTGACGGATACGACCGAGTACGCCGGCGATCTCGACCCCGGCGACGCGCCGAAGGTGGTGGAGAAGCTGACCGTATTAGGGGAATGATGGCGGACTCCGCCGGGTCGTCGCCGTTTGCTAAGCACGAGGCGCAAGTCTCAGCGGGCACGTTGGGGTTGTGGTTCTTTCTCGCGGCACTGACGATATTCTTCGGGGCCAGTGTACTGGGCTATTGGGTGATTCGGCTGGGGGCGGGGCGCGACGCGGCCCTCGACCTTCCGGCGCTTCCCCGCGGGCTGTGGTTGAGCACGGCACTGTTGTTAGCCAGTAGCGGCGCCATGCACTGGGCGCTCACGAGCATTCGCAACAATCGCTCCAGACAGCTTCAACTCGGGTTGCTTGCGACCACCCTGCTGGGCCTGGCCTTCCTTGGAGTACAAACGCGCTGCTGGGTCCAATGGGCCGCTCCGCTGGCGGCGGCGCTGAGCCAATCGCAGACCCGTTTTCTTCTCACAGGGTTCTATGTGTTGACGGGCACACATGCGCTGCACGTTATTGGCGGATTGATACCGCTGACGATCGTCACGTTGCGCGCGGCCCGCGGTCGATACTCGCCCAGCTTCTACCCCGGCGTCCGCTACTGCGCGATGTACTGGCATTTCCTCGACGGCGTGTGGCTCGTGCTGTTCGCGACG